>JBHJOF010000281.1:0-2641 GCA_050330055.1 Kiloniellales bacterium | reverse complement strand
CCCTTGCGCGGCACGATCCTGACCAGGCCTTCCTGCTCGAGCCGGGCCAGCGCCTCGCGGATCGGCGTGCGCGAGATCGCCAGCTTCTCCGACAGCTCGCGCTCGTCGAGGCGCAGCTCGGCCTTCTCGTCGTAGATGTTCATCGACGTGATCGCCGCCTTCAGCGAACCGTAAATGCGGTTCTTCAGACTGAAGTCGTCCTCGATCGGCTGTATGACCAGCTTGGTGATTGCCACTGCCCTCCCCCGTCCTCTTGCCCCGAGACCACGCGACACCAGAGGTCAAACGACCATACAGCCGATGATCCGCTGCGAAGCCTTCGAATGCTTCCATCGGCAGGTCGCAATCCTGCCCTCGCGCGACCTCCTTGGCCACAAAATCATTGCCCTCAACGATCTTTTGGTATACCATATACCAGCAAATGAGGCCGCCTCCGCGGTTGTCCCCAACTATGACTTCCGGCCAAGCTAGGGGCAGGTCGCTCCGCAGGGCTCGGAGGACTGACCATGAACATCCACGAGTATCAGGCAAAGGCGCTGCTCAAGGACTATGGAATTGCGGTGCCGAGCGGCGCGGTGGCGCGCAGCGCGGCCGAAGCCGAATCGGCGGCGCGCGCGCTCGCCGGCCAGGCCTGGGCGATCAAGGCGCAGATTCATGCCGGCGGCCGCGGCAAGGCCGGCGGAGTCAAGCTGGCCGAGTCGCTCGACCAGGTGCGCGAGGCGGCCGCCGAGCTGCTCGGCCGCCGACTGGTCACCTATCAGACCGGCGCCGAGGGCAAGCAGGTCAAGCAGGTCTACGTGGAGGAAGCCTGCGTAGTTGCGCGCGAGCTCTATCTGGCGGCGCTGGTCGACCGCTCGCGCGGCCGCGTCGCGCTGATTGCGGCGGCCGAGGGCGGCGAGGACATCGAGCAGTTGGCGGCCACGACGCCCGACAGGATCCTGCGCCTGGTGGTCGATCCGCAGAGCGGGCTTTCGCAAAGCGACGCGGCCGGCTTCGCCGCCAGGCTTGGCCTGACGGGCCAGCAGGCGGAGGCGGCGGTCACGCTGATCACCGGCCTCTACCGCGCCTTCGTCGACTGCGACGCCAGCCTGATCGAGATCAATCCGCTCGGCCTGACCAGGGACGGCAAGCTGATCGCGCTCGATGTGAAGATGAGCCTGGACGACAACGCCCTGTTCCGCCACCCGAAGATCGCGACGCTGCGTGACGAGGACGAGGTCGATCCCTCGGAGCTGGAAGCCGCCCGCTACGAGATCAACTACGTGAAGCTCGACGGCGAGATCGGCTGCATGGTCAACGGCGCCGGCCTGGCGCTCGCCACCCTCGACCTGATCAAGGACCGCGGCGGCAACCCGGCCGACTTCATGGACATCCGCCCGGCGGCCAGCCGCGAGCAGGTCGCCAAGGGCTTCACCATGCTGCTGCGCAATCCCAAGGTGAAGGCGATCCTGGTCAACGTCTATGGCGGCGGCATCCTGCGCTGCGACACCATCGCCGAAGGCATCGCCGCCGCGGTGGCGCGCGAGGGCCTCAAGGTGCCGCTGATCGTGCGCGCCGCCGGCACCAACAACGAGATCTGCAAGAAGACCCTGCGCGCCCAGGCGGTGCCCGTGACCTTCGCCCGCGACATGGCCGAGGCGGCCGAGCTGGCGGTGCGCGCGGTCAAGCGGGAGGCCGCGTGATGGCGATCCTGATCGACGCCGAGACCAAGGTGATCTGCCAGGGCATGACCGGCAGGCAGGCGACCTTTCACTGCGAGCAGGCGATCGCCTATGGCACCAAGCTGCTGGCCGGCGTGACGCCGGGCAAGGGCGGCAGCCGCCACCTCTATCTGCCGGTCTATGACACGGTGGCCGAGGCGGTCGCCGCGACCGGCGCCGGCGCCAGCCTGATCTTCGTGCCGCCGCAGAACGCGGCCGAGGCGATCATCGAGGCGATCGAGGCCGAGGTGCCCTTGGTGGTCTGCGTCACCGAGCGGATCCCGGTGCTCGACATGGTGCGGGTCAAGCGCCGGCTGGAGGACTCCAGGACGCGCCTGATCGGCCCCAACTCGCTCGGCGTCATCACGCCCGGAGCAAGCAAGATCGGCGTCAGGCCGGCGCATCTGCATCCCCCCGGCAAGGTCGGCATCGTGTCGCGCTCGGCCTCGTTGACCTACGAGACGGTCGACCAGACCACGGCCGAGCGCCTGGGCCAGTCGACCTCGGTCGGCATCGGCGGCGACCCGGTCTACGGCATGGGCTTCGTCGACTGTCTGGAGCTGTTCTTCGCCGATCCCAGGACCGAGGGCATCATCCTGATCGGCGAGATCGGCGGCACCGCCGAGGAGGAGGCGGCCGATTTCCTGCGCCAGGAGAAGCGCAGGAAGCCGCTGGTCGGCTATATCGCCGGGCTGCACGCCCCGACCGAGCGGCGCATGGGCCACGCCGGCACGGTCAACGTCTTCGGCAAGGGCGGCGGCGCCGAGAAGCTCGAGGCGCTGCGCGGCGCCGGCGTCACCATCGCCCCCTCGGCGGCGGCGATCGGCGCCACCATGCGCCAGGCCCTGATGCACTGAGCCTCGCGCGGGGCCGTTCTCCCGGCGTGGCGGGCTTTCGCCCGCCGGAACGGCTCTTGCCGTGGCGAGACCTTCCGCGCAACC
>JBHJOF010000280.1:0-2901 GCA_050330055.1 Kiloniellales bacterium | reverse complement strand
CCTGCGCCCGCCGCACCCGCAAGGAATGGTCGGCCACTTCGAGCTGCGCCATCAGGGCGGCGCTCATGCGCCCGTCCACGCTGAGCCCCTCGTACTCCTGGAAGGCCCGGATCGCCATTTCGGTCTCGGGCCCGACCATGCCGTTCGCCGGCCCGGGCCGGTAGCCGAGGTCGGTCAGCAGGACCTGGGCCCGCGCGATCTGAGCGGTCGATATTGGCGGGCTGTCGGGCGTCACGCGCTGCTGCGGCACCGTCGGCCGTTGGTGCACGCTGTAGGTCGCCTGGCGCTCCGTCAGTGTGCCGCAGGCGGCCAGCAGCCCCGCCAGGGCCAGTCCAGCCAGGGCGCGCGCCGCCCTCCCCAAGGTCCACGAACCGGAGGGCAAAGGCCGCCGCGCCGTGAAAACGCTCGGCTCCTGCTGCGGTCGCCTGTCGATCGCCATGTCGTCGCGATAGCCCCATTACGGATTGCTGCGCCCAAGCAAGCCCCTGGGGCGCCGCACCGGGGCACCCCACTTGCCTGTAGGCTAGCAATCATTCTACGCCATCCCAGTGATATCTTGAAAACATTGACGACCGCGTGACGCCGTGGCGGCCGATTGGGGGCCGGAGCGCCCCGGATCGTGCGGTGACCTGCTCGACCCTCCGTGCGCCAGCGGCTACGCTCTCTGCCAGGAGCAGCAAGCAGGGTCAGGAGACATGCTCTACGGGGCCCTCGCACCGCGCGACAGCGAGTGTGCCATTGAATTTTTCGTGACCGAGCGATCGCTGGCGCCCGGCGCCTACATCCTCGGCGCCGATCAGCAGACCGCGAACGTCTTCATCGCCGAGAGCGTGGCCGCCCTGATCATGCAGATCCAGCCGGTGATCGAATGGATCGAGCGCGAGGGCCAGCAATCGCTGGGCTTCGAGGCGATGGACCCGGAGCACAGGCTGCGCCTGGCGGACCAGCTCGCCAACGGCCTGGTCCGCCGGCTGAGCGAGGACAGCGCCGCCTGGCAGGAGGAGCCGGACTGGCTCGACCGTCTGCGTCCGGCGCCGGAGTAGTCACCGGAGTAGACTGGCCTCCCCTTGCCGCGGCGGCGCAGTTCGCGCAAGATCGTAAGCATTCTATGGAAGACAGGCCATCAAAGGCCTGCCGCACTAGACAGGGGGTATCCATGGCTCACAAGCGTGTTGCTTTTAGCGCCGTGCTCGGCCTCACGGCCCTGGCGCTTGGCGTCTCGGGGAGCGCTGACGCCGAGACCTTCATGGTCGACCTGACCCATCCGATCCCGACCTTCGCGCCGATGGACGGCGACCCCATGAAGCCGGACATGAGCCAGCCCTATCTGGACAGCCAGCCGATCCCGACTTTCGGCCAGCAGACCGTCTTCGCCCTCGGCCAGTTCCCGACCAGCGACGGCCATTTCGACCTCGGCACGCTGATCCTGTCGGAGCACCACGGCACCCACCTGGACACCCCCGGGCACTACGTCAACAATGCCGAGACGCTGGAGGCAGGCAACCCGCCGGCCGACCAGCGCAAGCTCGCCCATCTGCTCGACGCCAACGACCTGATCGGCCGCATCGTGCTGATCGACATCAGCGGCCGGGTGCAGGCCGAGCTCGACAAGAACGGCGGCAGGCCGAGCCCGGACACCAGCGTCACCGACTTCTCCAACAGCTCGGCCAACGTGGTGACCGCCGACGACATCGCGGCCGTCGCCGACAAGCTCGACAACGGCGTCTGGCTGGTGCTGAACCTCGGCTGGTCCGACTTCTTCTTCCAGGGCACCGACTTTGCCAAGGACCCCTACATCAACGGCTGGAACCATCCCGGCATGAACAAGGAAGCGGTCGACCGGCTGATCGAGATCGAGGACGAGAAGGGCATCCGCATCAACGGCATCGCCGCCGACAACGTCGGCATCGACAGCGGCCAGAGCGCGATCGGCGACGACGACAAGTGGACCAACTCCTGGCACGCCCACGTTCGCCTGCTGCAGCGCGGCACCAAGTTCGTCGAGAACGCCGCCAACCTGGGCCAGCTCACCCAAGCCAATGCCGATAGCTGCACCCTGGTGGTCGGCGCGCCCAAGCACGTGCGCGGCACCGGCGGGCCCTCGCGCGTGATGGCGATCTGCGAGCGGTAAGGCCCCGCCGCTGCGGGCCGTTCGCGGGGCTGCTCGCGAGCCTGCTCCCGAGCCTCCTAGGGGCGCTGCTCCTGGCCGTTCTGGCCAGCGCGCCCGCGCTGGCGCACAAGACCAATCTGACCAAGGGTGTGGTCGAGGTCTCGGGCGCCAGCGTCGACTACCGCCTCATCGTTTCGGCCCACGACCTGGCCGTCGCGCTCGGCATAGAGACCGACCTGGCCACGCCGGTGCCGCAGGCCGCCTTCGAGGCACGCGAGGCGGTCCTGGCCGACTTTCTGGCGCGCGGTCTGCGGCTGTCGGCCCAGGACGAGCGCTGCACGCCCGAGACGCCGCTCATCGACTACGAGCGCCTGCCGGAAGACGTGGTGTTCCGGCTGCGCTTCACCTGCCCGGCGCCGGTCACGCGGCTGCGCATCGACTACCGCCTGTTCTTCGAGATCGACCCCATCCACCGCAGCATCGGCAGCGTGACCGCACCTGACGGCACGGTCGAGGAGTTCCTCTTCGACCGCGGCCTGACCTCCTTCGAGGCCGCCCTGGGCACCGCACCCGCCCCGCCGTGGCACGAGCACTTCGTGCGTCTGCTGCTGCTCGGCGTCGAGCACATCCTGCTCGGCTTCGACCACCTGCTGTTCCTGCTGGCGCTGCTGATCATCGGCGGCGGCTTCGTCCGGCTGGTCGGCGTGGTGACCGCCTTCACTGTCTCGCACAGCCTGACCCTGGCGCTCGCCTGGTTCGGCCTCGTCACGCTGCCGGAGCGTCTGGTCGAG
>JBHJOF010000279.1:0-13174 GCA_050330055.1 Kiloniellales bacterium | reverse complement strand
AGCCGTCGTGCCTGCTCGGCAAGCCGCTCGACGCTACGGTTGGCGGTCAGCGCCTCGACCGCGAAGGCTTTGGGATTGCGCTCGATGAGATCGATGGTGTTGCAGCCGATCGAGCCGGTCGCGCCCAGGATGGTGACCCGACGCGGCGCGCTCTCGCTCTCCGCTCTTGGCGAGGCGACGGCCATGCTAGGCAAGGGCCCCCCGCAGCCAGGTCATGAAGGCAACCACCAAGCTCGCTGCGAGCAGACCGTCTACCCGGTCCATCAGACCTCCGTGTCCGGGGATCAACTGGCTTGCATCCTTGACCCCGAAGTGGCGCTTCACCGCCGATTCCAGAACATCGCCCGTCTGGGCTACAAGCGCAAGCAGAACGCTCAGGCCACCGATGCCGGCCGGCGACCAGCCGCCGTGCCAGGCCGCCAGCAGGGCGCCCACCAGGCCGGCCGAGAGCGCCCCGCCGATCAGTCCGGCCCAGGTTTTCTTGGGGCTGGCGCGGGGCGCCAGCTTGGCGCCGCCGATCGCCCGGCCGAAGGCGTAGGCGCCGATATCGGTCGCCCAGACCACGAACAGCAACCAGAAGACAACGACTCGGCCGATCTCGGGGTCCTGCCGCAGCCAGATGAAGCCGAGGCAGGGCAAGGCGACATAGATCACGCCCAGGGCATGCCACTGCGGCAGGCCGGGCCCGAGTCGGAGCGCCGCCAGGGCCGCCGCCAGGGCACCGATCGCCACCAGCCAGCCGGCCAGCGGATAGAGCTGCAAGGCGCCGGCCCCGACCGCCACCACCACCCCGACGATGACCGCGATGCCGCCGCCCTCGAGCCCGCCCCACCTGTCGAAAGGAGCGCTGCTGCCAGCCCCCTGGCCTCCGGCGCGGCCGCACAGCCGGCTCCACTCCCAGGCGAGCAGGCCACTCGCCGCCAGCACCATCAGATCGCTGTAGGGCGAGCCGAAATAGAAGACCGCGAGCACCGGCGGGATCAGGACCGCGGCCGAGATCACCCGCAGCCGCAATCCGGACCAGTCGCGCCTGCCCGAATCGCTGCCGGCTGCGCCGCCACCCTGCCCCGCGGGATCGCTCATGCGTCCCAGCCGGGAAGTCCAGGCTCGCGGCCCCCGGCCGCCGGGCGACGAGCTGGCTGGAGCGACCGGCGATCAGCCGGAACTGAGCGCTGCGCCATAGCGCCGGTCACGTCGCTGATACTCCTTGATGGCGAGCGCCAGGTCGTCGCCGGTGAAGTCGGGCCACAGCGTGTCGACGAAGACCATTTCGCTGTAGGCCGACTGCCAGAGCAGGAAGTTGCTGATGCGCTGCTCGCCGCTGGTACGGATTACCAGATCCGGGTCGGGCGTGCCGGCGGTGAACAGCCGGGCCGCAAAGACGGCTTCGTCGATCGCTTCAGGGGCGAGCTCACCCGCGGCTGCCTGCCGCGCCAAGGCGCGCGCGGCGGCCACGATCTCCTGGCGGCCACCGTAGCTGAGCGCCATGGTCAGCTTGAGCCGCGAGTTCTGGGCAGTGCGACTTTCCGCCTCGGCGATCAGGCGCCGGATGTCGTCGGGCAGCGGCTCGTGGTCGCCGATCACCGTGAGCTGGACGCCGTTCTTGTGCAGCTCGGCGATCTCGCTCTGCAGGTAGCGGCGCAGCAGGCTCATGAGGTCGCGCACCTCGTCGGCCGGGCGCTTCCAGTTCTCCGAAGAGAAGCTGAACAGAGTCAGGCAGGGGATGCCGAGCTCGATGGCGCCCTCGACGGTCCGGCGCGCCGCCTCGGCGCCCTGGCGATGGCCGGCCGTGCGCGGCAGCCCGCGCTGCGCCGCCCAGCGGCCGTTGCCGTCCATGATGATGGCGACATGCGCAGGCGCTTGCCGCACGGCCCCGTCGTTCACCAGCTTCATCGACTAAACCTGCATGATCTCTTCTTCTTTCTGCGCCAAGGCAGCGTCGATCAGCTTGACGTGGGCATCGGTGATCTTCTGCACTTCCTCGGACCAGTGGCGGTGCTCGTCCTCCGAGATCTCGCCATCCTTCTCCTGGCGCTTCAGCAGTTCCATGGCATCGCGTCGCACGTTGCGCACGGCAACGCGAGCCTGCTCGGCGTACTTGCCGGCGATCTTGCCGAGCTCGACGCGGCGCTCCTCGGACAGCATGGGGATCGGCACGCGGATCACCTGGCCCTCGCCGCTCGGATTGAGGCCGAGGTCGGAATCGCGAATGGCCTTCTCGACCGCGGACGCCACCGAGCGGTCCCAGACCTGCACCGTGATCATACGCGGCTCCGGCACCGAGATGGTCGCCACCTGGTTGAGCGGCATGGTCGAGCCATAGGCCGGCACGGTGATCGGCTCCAGCAGGCTGGCCGAAGCGCGCCCGGTGCGCAGGCCGGCAAACTCGCGGCGCAGCACCTCGATGGCCCCGTCCATGCGCCGCTTGAAGTCGCTTAGGTCAGGATCTGCCACGGCCTAACCCCCGTTGCTGATGATGGTATGGCGCCCCTTGCCGCTCAGGACCTCGGCTATGGCACCCGTATCGTAAATCGAGAATACCAGAATCGGGATGTTGTTTTCACGGGCAAGTGAGATCGCCGCGTGATCCATTACCCCCAGGTCCTGCGACAGCACTTCCATGTAGGTGAGCTGCTTGTAGCGCTTCGCCTTGGGGTTGCCCACCGGGTCGGCGTCGTAGACGCCGTCCACCTTGGTGCCCTTCAGCAGGGCCTCGCAGCCCATCTCCGAGGCGCGCAGCGCCGCCGCCGTGTCCGTGGTGAAGAAGGGGTTGCCGGTGCCGGCGCCGAAGATCACCACCCGGCCCTTCTCCATGTGGCGGATCGCCCGGCGGCGGATATAGGGCTCGGCCACGGTCGCCATGGGAATCGCCGACTGCACCCGGGTCGGCACCCCCAGCTTCTCCAGGGCGTTCTGCAGGGCGAGCGCGTTTATCACCGTCGCCAGCATGCCCATGTAGTCGGCCGAGGCGCGCTCCATGCCGGCGGCGGCGCCCTTGAGGCCGCGGAAGATGTTGCCGCCACCGACCACCAGGCAGACCTGGACGCCCAGGCGGTGCACCTCGCGGACGTCGCGGGCAATGCGCTGCAGCGTCTCGGATTCGAGCCCATAGTCCTGCCCGCCCATCAGCGCCTCGCCCGACACCTTGAGCAGGATGCGCCTGTAGCGAAGCGACTTGGCCCCCTGCTTCGAGGGCGGCTTGGCGAGCGACTTGGAGGGCGACTTGGTCATGGGCTCCGGCCGGGCCTCCCCTGTAGTTGACTGCGACGGCAGACCGCGGCCGCCCGGCGGCGAGCCGGCCGCGCCAGACGTGCTAGCGACCGAGCTGCGCCGCCACCTCGGCGGCGAAATCGGTCTCCTCGCGCTCGATACCTTCGCCCAGCATGAAGCGCACAAAGCCGGTCACCTTGACCGGCGCGCCGAGCTCCTTGGCGGCCTGCTCCAGCACCTTGCGGACCTTGCTTTCGCCGTCGATAACGAAGGCCTGCTCCAGCAGGCAGACGTCCTCGTAGAACTTGCGCAGCCGGCCCTCGACCATCTTCTGGATGATCTCCTCGGGCTTGCCGGAGGCGCGCGCCTGCTCGGCCAGCACGTCGCGCTCGCGCGCCAGCGCCTCGGGATCGACGCCCGAGGCGTCGACCGCCTGCGGCGCGGCGGCCGCCACGTGCATGGCGAGCTGCTTGCCAAGCGTGGCCAGCTTGTCCTGATCGCCGGTCGAGTCCAGGGCCACCAGCACGCCGATCTTGCCGAGACCCGGTGCGGCCTGGTTGTGCACGTAGCTGGCGACGATACCGGCCGACACCGACAGCACGGCGAGGCGGCGCAGGTTCATGTTCTCGCCGATAGTGGCGATCATCTGGGTCAGCTCGTCGGCGACACTACGCCCGCTGCCCGGATAGGGTTGCGCCTTGAGCGCCTCGAGATCGCCGCCGGACTTGAGCGCCAAACCGGCGACCTGGCGGACGAAGTTCTGGAACTGCTCGTTGCGGGCGACGAAGTCGGTCTCGGCGTTGACCTCGACAACGGCGCCCGTGGTGCCCGACGCGGCCACGCCGATCAGGCCTTCGGCCGCGACCCGGCCCGCCTTCTTGGCGGCGGCCGCGAGGCCCTTCTTGCGCAGCCAGTCGACGGCCGCCTCGATGTCGCCCCCGCTCTCGGTCAGCGCCTTCTTGCAATCCATCATGCCGGCGCCGCTGGTCTCGCGCAGCTCCTTGACCAGCGCAGCAGTGATCTCGGCCATGGGGTCCCCTTACGCTTGAAGGTGGGTCACAACAGGCTGAAACGTCAGATCGTCACCCCCGACGAATCGGCGGCGATCAGGCGCTTTGCGCGACGGCAGTCTCCTCGGACGAGTCCCCCGAAGACCCGCCAGACGATTCTGGCCCCTGCGCCTCGGCGGGCGCCTCGGCCGGGGCTTCGGCTTCGGGCAGCGCCTCCGCCGGCGCCTCCTCGGCCTCGCCGACGTCGCCGCCGCTCGCCATGACCTCCTGCTGGATGCCGCTCAGCACCGCGTCGGCGACCAGGCGGCAGTAGAGCTCGATGGCGCGGATCGCGTCGTCGTTGCCGGGGACCGGCATGGTGATGCTGCGCGGGTCGGAGTTGGAGTCGACCACCGCCACTACCGGGATGTGCAAGGTGTTCGCCTCGGCGACCGCGATGTGTTCCTTGTTGGTGTCGATCACGAAGAGCACGTCGGGCAGGCCGCCCATCTCCTTGATGCCGCCCAGCGCGCGCTCCAGCTTGTCGCGCTCGCGCTGCAGGTTGAGCAGCTCCTTCTTGGTTAGGCCGACGTTCTCCTCGGCCAGCTGCTCCTCGACCTCGCGCAGGCGCTTGATCGAGTGCGATATGGTCTTCCAGTTGGTCAGCATGCCGCCGAGCCAGCGGTGGTTGACGTAGTACTGGCCGCACTTCTTGGCCGCCTCGGCGATCGCCTCGCTGGCCTGGCGCTTGGTGCCGACGAACAGCACGCGGCCGCCACCGGCAACCGTGTTGCGCACCAGCTCGAGCGCCCGGTGCAGCATCGGCACAGTCTGCTCGAGATCGATGATGTGCACGCCATTGCGCTCGCCGAAGATGTAGGGCTCCATCTTCGGGTTCCAGCGCCGCGTCGTATGTCCAAAGTGGACGCCAGCTTCCAGGAGCTGGCGCATGGTGAAGGTTGGAGCGGTCATGAGGTCCTCTTTTCCGGTTGATCCGCCGCGGGCCGTGATCCGGAGGTCCGGACACCGGAGCGACCGCCGGGGATGTCTCCCCCAGGGCCGCATGCCCGCGTGTGGTTTTACGCGCGCGGTTGATAGCCCCCGAGGCCAGGAAAAGCAAGGGGGAAGGCGGGCGGGGCCGGCTTTCGCCACCATGGCGGGCCGCCCTATTCCCCTTCATTGCCGGGCTTGCCCCGGCAATCCATGGCTGCCACCGAACCCTGGCCCAGCCATGGATCCCCGGGTCAAGCCCGGGGATGACAAACTACTTTAGGGTACTGTTATAATAAATTGAAATTTATAAATCCTGCACCACCACGCCCGGAATGGCCTTGATCGCCTGGCGCATCGCGGGGGAGAGACGGTAGCCGCCGGGCAGCTCCATCTCGACCTCCTGGCCGTCGGCCAGGTCGAGGACGAAGGCGATCTTCGCGCGTCCGCCGCCATTGCTGCCCTTGCCGTTGCCGCTCTTCCCGTTTGCGTCGCGGCCGAGCAGCGATTTCAGGCTCTCCAGCGGCGCGGCGTCGTGCAGGTAGAGCTTGAGGCCGACGGCTGCCTGGGTCACGGCGTGGTCGAGCGGCTCGATCTCCTGGGCCATGAGGCGGACGTCCTCGCCCTCGCCGCGCGCCTCGACGCTCAAGAGCAGCGGCTGGCCGCTGTCGAGCAGCTCGCGGCTGCGCGCCAGCACCTCGCTGAAGACCACCACCTCGTAGGGGCCGCCGGTGTCGGAGAGCTGGACGAAGGCGAAGCGGTTGCCCTGCTTGGAGGTGCGCTCCTTCTTGCCGATCACGATGCCCGCCAGCTTGCGCCGGCCCGGCTCGCGCAGGCTATCCACTGTGAGGCTGTTGGCCTCGACCACCTTCAGGCGCTCCAGGGTCTTGGCATAGGCCTGCAGCGGATGGCCGGAGAGATAGAAGCCGATTGCGTCGTGCTCGCGCTGCAGCCGGTCATGCTCCGGCCAGTCGGGGACCAGCGGCAGGTGCAGGCTGGTGCTGCCGGGGCCGGCCTCGCCGAACAGGCTGACCTGGGCCGAGGCGCGGTCGCTGGCCGCCGCCGCGGCGTGGCGCACGATGAGTTCGGCCGCCTCGCAGGTCTGGCGGCGGTTCGGCGACAGGCCGTCGAAGGCGCCGGCGCAGGCCAGGTTCTCGATCTGCCGCTTGTTGACCACGTGGTTGTCGAGCCGCGAGGCGAAGTCGCCCAGGTCCTTGAAGCGGCCATGCTCGCTACGTTCGCGCACCAGGGCGCGCATGGCGGCGGCGCCGACGTTCTTGACCGCCGCCAGGGCATAGCGGATCGCCTGGCCGCCCCCTCCCTCTGCTCCCTGGGCCGGCTCGACCGAGAAATCGGCCTGCGAGCGGTTCACGTCCGGCGGCAGGAGCGCGATGCCGAGACGGTCGAGCTCCTGGCGGAAGACGTTCAGCTTGTCGGTGTTGCCCATGTCATAGGTCATGGAGGCGGCCAGGAACTCGACCGGGTGGTTGGCTTTGAGATAGGCCGTCTGATAAGCGATCAGCGCATAGGCGGCGGCATGGCTTTTGACGAAGCCGTAGCCCGCGAACTTGTTGACCTGCTCGAAGATCTCGACCGCCTTACCCTCGGGCACGCTGCGCGCCACGGCACCCTCGATGAAGCGACGGCGCTGGGCCTCCATCTCGGACTTGATCTTCTTGCCCATGGCGCGGCGCAGCAGGTCGGCATCGCCCAGACTGAACCCGGCCAGTTCCTGGGCGATCTGCATCACCTGCTCCTGGTAGATCATGATTCCGAAGGTCGGCCTCAGGATGCCCTCCAGGGCCGGATAGAGATAGTCTGGCGCCTCCTCGCCGTGCTTGCGGGCGATGTAGCTCGGGATGTTGTCCATCGGGCCCGGGCGGTAGAGCGCCACGACGTCGATGATGTCCTCGAAGCGGTCGGGCTTAAGCCGGCGCAGCATGTCGCGCATACCCGAACCTTCGAGCTGGAACACGCCCACGGTGTCGCCGTGGCCGATCATCTCGTAGGTCGCACGGTCGTCGAGCGGCAAGGTCTCCAGATCGAAGTCGGGTTGGCGCTGGCGGATCAGATCGCGCGCCCGGGCCAGCACCGTTAGCGTCTTGAGGCCGAGGAAGTCGAACTTCACCAGGCCGGCCAGCTCGACGTACTTCATGCTGAACTGGGTGACCGGCATCTCCGAGCGCGGGTCGCGGTAGAGCGGCACCAGCTCGTCGAGCGGCCGGTCGCCGATCACCACGCCGGCCGCGTGGGTCGAGGCGTGGCGGTAGAGCCCCTCCAGCTTGCGCGCGATGCCGATCAGCCGGGCAACCGACTCGTCCTCGTCGCGCATCTGCTGCAGCAGCGGCTCGCCGTCGATCGCCTGCTGCAGGCTGACCGGGTTGGCCGGGTTGTTGGGGATCAGCTTGCAGATGCGGTCGACCTGCGGATAGGGCATCTGCAGTACCCGGCCAACGTCGCGGATCACCGCGCGGGCCTGCAGCTTGCCGAAGGTGATGATCTGAGCGACCCGGTCGTGGCCGTACTTCCGCTGCACGTAGTGGATGACCTTGTCGCGGTCCTCCTGGCAGAAGTCGACGTCGAAGTCCGGCATCGAGACGCGCTCGGGATTGAGGAAACGCTCGAACAGCAGTCCCCACTGCAGCGGGTCGAGGTCGGTGATGGTGAGCGCCCAGGCGACCACCGAGCCGGCGCCCGAGCCTCGGCCCGGCCCGACCGGGATGCCCTGCTGCTTGGCCCACTGGATGAAGTCGGCGACGATCAGGAAGTAGCCCGGGAAGCCCATCTGCTCGATGACGCCGAGCTCGTATTCGAGCCGCTCCTCGTAGGGCCGCGCCGCCGCCTTACGCGCCGCCTCGTCCATGCCCGCCTCGAAGACCAGCTTCTCCAGCCGGGCCTGCAGGCCGGCAGTGGCCTGGGCGCGCAGCTCCTCGGCCTCGCTGCGCCCCTCGGCGGTCGGGAAAGCGGGCAGGATCGGCTGGGTGAAGGCCGGCCGGTAGGCGCAACGCCGGGCGATCACCAGGGTGTTCTGCAAGGCCTCCGGCAGGTCGGCGAAAAGAGTCGCCATCTCCTCCGGCGTCTTGAGACAGTGCTCCGGCGTCAGGCGGCGGCGGTCGCTCTGGCCGACGTAGGCGCCCTCGGCGATGCAGAGCAGCGCGTCGTGCGCCTCGTACATGCCGGCGTCGAGGAAATAGGCGTCGTTGGTCGCGACCAGCGGAATGTCCTGGGCGTAGGCGAGATCGAGCAGGCGCGGCTCGATCTGCACTTCCTCCGGCAGGCCGTGGCGCATCAACTCGACGTAGAGCCGGCCGGGGAAGATCGCCGCCAGCCGAGCCAGCGCCGCGGCGGCCGCCTCGTCCTGGCCGGCCAGCAGCAGGCGGCCGACCGGCCCCTTGGGGCCACCGGTCAGCGCAATCAGACCCTCGGCATGACGCTCCAGGTCGGCCCACAAGACGCGGGCCGTCTCGCCCGGATCGGTCTCCAGGAAGGCCTTGCTGACCAGCTTCAGGAGGTTGCGGTAGCCGGCCTCGCTCTGCACCAGCAGCACGATCTCGTCCGGCGCCGCGCGTGGCGCGCCAGGGGTGTCCGCAACGTCAGGGGCGACGCGGAACAGGCAGCCGACGATCGGCTGCACCCCCTTCTCCGCCGCGGCCAGCGAGAACTCCAGCGCGCCGAACAGGTTGCCCGTATCCGTGACCGCCACGGCAGGCATCATGTGCCGCCTGCAGGCGCTCACCAGGTCCTTCAGCTTGATCGCGCCTTCCGACAGCGAATAGGCCGAATGAACGCGCAGATGGACGAATTGGGCGTGCGGCATGGCGCTATTGATTCCACGGCCAATGGCGAGTCGGCCAGCAAATGAAATTCACACGATGTTTCCCGCCAATTATCCCCATTCTGTGGAAAACTGCACTCGTCCCCATTGCGGCAGCGCGATACCACTGGCATAGCTTTGGGGATAGTTTCGCTGTCCGGCCGTAGAACAGCAGATTGAACCCAGGCTGCACGTCATCAAAAGGGGAGCCCAGCATGACCCGGCCGATAGCCCGCCTCCTGTCCCTGCCCGCCGTGCTCGTCGCCGCCCTGGTCGCAACGGCCTGCGCCTCGCTGGACGACGCGCTGCCGCCGCAGGTGAGCGTGGCCGACATCAAGTTCCTCGGCAGCGGCCTCTTCGAGCAGGAGGTCGAGGTCGACCTGCGGGTGCGCAATCCCAACAACTTCGATCTGCCCCTGGAGGGCATGACCTTCGACCTGATGCTGAACGGCCAGCACTTCGCCGAAGGATTCACCAACGAATCGGTGACGATCCCGCGCCTCGGCGAGGCCCGCGTGCCGGTCACCGCCTCGACCAGCCTGGTCAACCTGGCGCGGCAGGCGCTCGGCATCGCGCGCGGCGGTCAGCTCGACTACAAGATCAACGGGCTGGCCTATCTGCGGGGCCTGACCACACGCACGGTGCCCTACGAGAAGAGCGGCAGCCTGCGCCTCATACCGGGGTCCGGCAGCGGCGGCACCGAGACGCTGATTCCGCTGTAGGGAAAGCGCAAGGCGGGGTCCTCCGCCGCGCCCCTCCCGCCCCTTGGCACCAACCAGCGCCACGCGCTGGCCCTTCCCGCGCCTGGGATGCCGGGCGAGGATCGGCCATGGAATGGCTCGCTTTGCCGCCCGGCGTCCTCGCCTATGCCGCGCTCGCGGTCTTTGCCGCCGCCTTCGTGCGCGGCTACTCGGGCTTCGGCTCGTCGATGATCTGGGTCTCCAGCCTGGCCGTCGTGCTGCCGCCGGCCGAGGTCGTGCCCATGGTGCTGCTGTTCGAGGTCGCCGCCAGCCTCGGCCTGCTGCCCGCGGTGTGGCGCGAGGTTCAGTGGCGCTCGCTGCGCTGGATCGTGCTCGGCACCCTGCTGGCCACACCCGCCGGCGTCTACGCGCTTGCCAACCTGCCGGCCAACGCCATCCGTCTGGCGATCGCCGCGGTGGTGATCGTCGCCACGCTGTTGATCTGGCGCGGCCGCAGCCTGCACAGCGGCAGCGGCGCGCTGCCGGCCTTCGCCACCGGCCTCGGTGCCGGCCTGTTGAACGGCAGCACCGGGGCCGGCGGGCCGCCGGTGATCCTGTTCTACTTCGGCTCCGACGCCGTCGTCGCCGTCGGCCGCGCCTCGATCATCGCCTACTTCCTGGCCTCCGACGCGCTCGGCACCGGCTTCCTGGCCGCACAGGGCCTGGTCACCGCCGAGGTGCTGCTGCGCACGCTGGTCGCCCTGCCGCTGATCGGGCTCGGCATCTGGATCGGCCACCGCGGCTTCCGGCGCGGCGACCCGGCCCGGTTCAAGCGCCTGGTGCTGCTGCTGCTGATCGCGCTCTCGCTGGCCCTGGTTGCCCGGGCATTCTGGGTGGAGAGCTGAACTGAACAAAGCTCACCCTCACCTTCCCACGCGCTGACGCGCGCGGGCCCCTTCCTCTCCCTTGAGGGGAGAGGGAGGGGCCCAAGCGGCCGCAGGGCGCTTGGGAGGGTGAGGGTGATAAAGAGGAAATCTAAGCGTCAGTGCGAGGTCTGCTGGGCCGGCAGGGTCAGCTCGGGCGGGGCGCCCTCCAGGACGTGGCCGTCGTCGAGGCGCAGGATGCGGTCCATGCGGCCGGCCAGCGCCATGTTGTGGGTGGCGATCAGGGCCGCCAGCCCGACGCCACGCACCAGCTGCACCAGCAGCGCGAACACCGAGTCCGCGGTGTGCGGGTCGAGGTTGCCGGTCGGCTCGTCGGCCAGCAGGATGGCCGGATTGTTGGCCAGCGCCCGGGCGATGGCGACGCGCTGCTGCTCGCCGCCCGAGAGCCGCGCCGGGCGATGGTTGGCGCGCTCCTCCAGCCCGACGATCTCGAGCAGCTCGCGGCCGCGGCCGCGTGCGCGCTGCCGGCCTTGGCCAGCAATCATCTGCGGCACCACAAGGTTCTCCAGCGCCGAGAACTCCGGCAGCAGGTGGTGATACTGATAGACGAACCCGATGGTGCCACGGCGCAGTGCCGTGCGATCGCGATCGGAGAGGCGCGAGCAGGTCTTGCCCTTGATCAGCACCTCGCCGCCGTCGGGCCGTTCCAGCAGGCCGGCGATGTGCAGCAGTGTCGACTTGCCGGCGCCCGACGGCCCGACCAGCGCCACCAGCTCGCCGCTGGGAATCTTCAGGTCGACGCTGCGCAGCACCTCGAGCGAGCGGTCGGCCTGGTGAAAGGTCTTGACGACGCCCTGCAGCTCCAAGGCCGGCCCGCCGCCCGCCTTGCTTCCCGCCTCACTCATAGCGCAGCGCTTCCACCGGATCGAGGCGGGCGGCCCGCCAGGCCGGGAACAATGGCGCCAGGAAGGACCAGAAGAGCGCCATGCCGACCACCTGCATCACCTCGACCGCGTCGACCTCGGCCGGCAGGCGCGACAGGAAGTAGATCTCGGCCGAGAACAGCTCGGTGCCGGTCAGGCCCTGCAGCCATTGCCGGATGATCTCGATGTTCTCGGAGAAGGCCAGGCCGAGCGCGAAGCCGAGCGCCGTCCCGAACACGCCGATCGAGGCGCCGGTCAGGAAGAAGATGCGCAGGATCATGCCGCGCGTCGCCCCCATGGTGCGCAGGATGGCGATGTCCCTGCCCTTGCCCTTCACCAGCATGTACTGGCCGGACAGGATGTTGAAGGCCGCCACCAGGATGATCAGCGAGAGGATCAGGAACATGACGTTGCGCTCGACCTGGATGGCATTGAAGAAGCTGGCATTGGCCTGCTGCCAGTCGACCATGCGCAGGTCGATGCCGAGCAGGCCCGCCACTTCCATGCGCGTCGTCTCGAGCCGGTCGGGATTCCTGGCGTAGATCTCGATCGCGTTGACCGCGTCGGGCATGCGGAAGAAGAGCTGCGCCGCCTCCAGCGGCATGTAGACGAAGTTGCTATCGTACTCGAACATGCCGACCTCGAACAGGCCAACGATACGATAGGCCTTGAGCCGCGGCACCGTGCCGATCACCGTGGTGTTGCCGCGCGGCGTGACCAGGGTTATACGGTCGCCGACCGTGCGGCCGAAGCGGCGCGCCAGGCGCGAGCCGATCATCACCACGTCGTCGCCGACGAACTCGTCGAGCGAGCCGGTGATGATGTTGCCGGCGATCAGGGGGCGCGCCTCGATGTCGGCCTTGGTCATGCCGCGCACCAGG
The DNA here is from genome assembly GCA_050330055.1 of Kiloniellales bacterium. GTDB lineage: Bacteria > Pseudomonadota > Alphaproteobacteria > Kiloniellales > JAKSDN01 > JBHJOF01. The sequence continues at coordinate 803 of JBHJOF010000279.1, read as the reverse complement.
GCGCCGGTAGCGTTGCCTTCCGAAGTCACCATGGCCTGGCCCTGGATCTGCGGCGTCACCTCGACTACGTCGGAAAGCTCGCGCAGGTGTTGGGCCAGGTCGGGATAGTCGACGATGCGATCCTGATTGGCATAGATCGTCAGATGGCCGTTGACGCCCAGGATGCGGCCCAGCAGTTCCTGCCGGAAGCCGTTCATCACCGCCATCACGATGATCAAGGTGGCGACACCGAGCACGATGCCGAGCAGCGAGAAGACGGCGATCACCGAGATGAAGCCCTCCTGCCGGCGGGCGCGCAGATAGCGCAGGGCCACCATGCGCTCGAAGGCACCGAAGATCATGCGCTCGTCCCCTCCGGAAAAATGGGGTCAGCCCCCTTTTTGAACCCGACGCAAAAAGGGGGCTGACCCCTTTTTTCAATCAGCCGCAGAGCCTCGCCAAAGCGGCTTCGATCGAGAGCTCCTGGCGCTCGCCGCCGCGGCGCTCCTTGAGCTCGACCACGCCGGACTTGAGGCCGCGCGGCCCGACCACGAGCTGCCAGGGCAGGCCGATCAGGTCCATGTCGGCGAACTTGGCGCCCACGCTCTCGTCACGGTCGCTGTAGAGCACCTCGACGCCGGCCTCGCGCAGCTTGCCGTAAAGCTCGTCGCAGACCCGGGTGCAGTAGGCGTCGGCGACGCGCAGGTTGATCAGCCCGACCTTGAAGGGCGCCACCGGCTCCGTCAGCGCCGTTGCCGGATCGGGATCGGCTTCCGGCGCAAAGGACTTAGCTGCTTGTCCTAAAGCGGTAGAAATCAAAACAT
>JBHJOF010000278.1:0-7655 GCA_050330055.1 Kiloniellales bacterium | reverse complement strand
GCTGCTGCCTTCCTTGCGCGGGCTGACCTGGCCCTGGCTGTTGATGACGCGCTGCCAGGGCACCTTGCTGCCGCTCGGCAGGTGCGCCATGGCGTAGCCGACGATGCGCGCCGAGGGCGTGCGCTTCGACCGCAAGGGCCGCGTCGATTTCAAAGAGGTCGCCTGGCCCGGCCCCTCGCTGCGCTGGCTCGAGAAGCACGGCTTCGACGTCGAGGAGATCGCGCTGCGCAGCCAGCAGAAGCGGCGCTCCGGCGCGTGGTGCAGGTGGCGGTTCTGAACATGTGGCACTGCCCCGCTGCGCCCTCGCCCCGGGGACTGTACCCGGAGCGAAGCGTAGGGGACTGTCCCCAAAGCGCGCCTGCCCGGGGACAGTCCCCTTCGGGTACAGTCCCCTTGCCGCATCACGCCGCGCTCTGCGGATCGCGGGCGAGCTCTTCCTTGCGCCGGGCGACGTAGGCCTGGAGCGCCTCGTCGATCGCCGGGTCGAGCGGCGGTGGCTCGTAGTCGGCGAGCAGGCGCTTCCAGATCGCGTTGGCGCGCTTGGCCGTGTCGAGGCTGCCGCCGTCGCGCCAGGTCTCGAAGTTGCGCCAGTCGGAGAGCAGCGGCGCGTAGAACGCCGTCTCGTAGCGCGCCAGGGTGTGGACGCTGCCGAAGAAGTGACCGCCGGGCGCCACCTCGCGGATCGCCTCGATGGCGAGCTGGTCCTCGTCGACCGCGATCGGCGTCAGGTACTCGGCCATCATCTGCAGCATCTCGGCGTCGACGATCAGCTTCTCGAAGGAGGCGGTGAGGCCGCTCTCGAGCCAGCCGGCGCTGTGGAAGATCATGTTGGCGTGGCCCATGACCGCACCCCAGAGCGACATCTCGCTCTCGTAGGCGGCCTGGGCGTCGACCGCGTTCGAGGCGTTGGTGCTGCTTGAGCGGTAGGGCACGCGGTAGCGGCGCGCGAGCTGGCCGGTCGCCTGCGCCGCCTTGGTGTATTCCGGCGTGCCGAAGGCCGGCGCGCCGCTCTTCATGTCGACGTTCGAGGTGAAGCCGCCGTAGACCACCGGCGCGCCGGGCCGCACCACCTGGGCCAGCGCCATGCCGGCCAGGGCCTCGGCGTTCTGCTGGGTGAGCGCGCCGGCCAGGGTCGCCGGCGCCATGGCACCTGACAGCGTAAAGGGCGTCACCACCACCGGCTGGCCGGCGCGCGCCAGCGCCATCAGGCCCTGGGCCATGGCGACGTCGAGCTGGCGCGGCGAGTTTGTGTTGATGTTGCCGAAGACCAGCGGCTGCTGCGGCAGCGCGTCCTCGTCGATGCCGTGCGCGATGGCGATCATGGCGAGCCCGTCGCGCGCCCGGAAGCCGCCCAGCAACGAGGCCGACCAGACCTTGTCAGCGAGCCTCGCCGCCGCGTAGTACCTGTCGAGATGGCGCGTCTCCGGCGGCAGGTCGAGCGGCTCGAAGGGCGAGCAGTTGGTGGTGTGGATGATGTCCAGCATCTGGCCGATGCGCTGGAAGTCGCAGAGCTCGGCGAAGGTGCCGGGCCGCCGCCCGCGGTCCAGGTCGGAGACGAAGGAGGGCCCGCCGACCATGCTGAAGTTGATGTGGTTGCCGCCGATCGTGACGGTCTTGGCCGGGTTGCGCGCGCGGATCGTAAAGCTGGCCGGCGCCTTGGCGATCTCGGCCTCGACCAGCGCCGGATCGAAGCGCACGTTGCGCGCCGCCTCGTCGACCTCGGCGCCGGCGGCGCCGAGCAGCGAGCGCGCCTCGGGGCAGAGCACGCGCATGCCGATCTCGGAAAGAACACGCAGCGAGGCCTGGTGGATCGCCTCGACCTGGTCGGCGCTCAAGACCTCGATCGGCGGCAGGCGGTTGACCACGCTGCGCCACGGCAGCCGGGCGATGCCTTTGCCCCGAGTCTCGCGCCGCCCGCGCCTTCCGGACGCCCTGGGCCCTGCCGTCCTCGCCATGCCCGCCCTCCGCCAAGCCGCTAGCAGGCTATGCCTGGCCTGGGCGCGCGACAAGTGACGCGCTCAAGCTGAGACATCGCGCTGTCACCCCCTCCCCGGCCCTCCCCCGTCAAGGGGGAGGGAGATATAGAACGGTGCAGCTCATAGTTCCCTCCCCCCTTGCGGGGGAGGGTTAGGGAGGGGGGTGTTTTTAAGTGTGCGGACGCCTTTGTTACGCCTTCAAGTGCTCGTCCAGGAACGCCAGCGTACGCTGCCAGGCGAGCTTGGCGTCGGCCTCGTCGTAACGGCCGCCGCTCGGGTTGGCGAAGGCGTGCTGGGCCTCGTACCAGTAGCTGGTGACCTCCTTGCCGGCCTCGGCCATGGCGGCCTCGAAGCCGCCGACCATCTCCTGATTAATCCACTGGTCCTCGGTCGCGAAGTGGCCCTGTACCGGACTCTTCAGGCTCTTCAGGTCGGCGGCCGGGCGATCGACCCGGCCGTAATAGATCACCGTGGCGTCGACCGGCGTTGCGATCGAGGCATTGAGCGACCAGCCGCCGCCGAAGCACCAGCCTATGGTCGCCACCTTGCCGGTCGCCTGCTCGTGCGCCTTCAGCCAATCGACCCAGGAGACCAGCGTGTCGGTCGCCGCGGCGGAATCGACCCCGCCCATCAGGGCCTTGGCGTCGTCCGGATTGTCGGCCACCTGGCCGCCGTAGAGGTCGACCGCGAGGCCGACGTAGCCCTCGCGCGCGAACTCGGCCGCCATGGTCTTGATCTGGTCGTTGAGGCCCCACCACTCGTGGATCAGCAAGACCGAGGGCGCCGGCAGGCTGGCCGGCAGGGCAAGCGCGGCCGAGGCCTGGCGGCCGCCGGCCATGGTCAGGCTCACGCTTTCGAGCTGATCGGCCGCGGCGCGGGCAAGGCGCGCGTCGGCCAGGATCGTAGCGAGGGGCATGGCGGCGAGCGGGATGCCGGCGAGCGGAACGCCGGCGAGCGAGGTAAGAAGCTGTCGGCGGGCGAGCTGCGTCATGAGGCGTCTCCCTTGACTGTAGACCTGGCTTGAACGCGCGGGCATTTTGCCGGTTTGTCGATTTGCCCGCCAGACTGGCTTGCCAGGCTGTCCGCGGCGAGTCTTTCTCGCGCAAAAGTGATGGCGGCCATGGTCCCCATGGTCGGTATCGAGCATCTTACCGAGGACGATGAGGCTCTTCCGAACGCTCTACCTACTTTCGTTGGCCGGCTGGCTGGGCGCCGCGCCGGCCCTGCCTTCGCAGGCCGAGCCTCTGGAGCTCTCGATCGTGCAGCGCGGCCTCGACCCCGCGCAACCTGACCTGACGCGGGTCGGCCGGCTCGAGTTCCGCGGCGCGCTGGAGATCACCAGCAAGCATCCCGACTTCGGCGGCCTCTCGGCGTTGGAGGTGGACAGCCAGGGCCGCGCGTTCATGGCGGTGAGCGACCGGGGTCATTGGGTGAGCGGGACGCTCACCTACGACGAGCGCGGCTGGCTGAGCGGCCTGGAGGACGCCGAGATCGGGCCGCTGCTCGATCCACTGGGCGGCCGGCTGGAGCACAAGGCGGTGCAGGACGCCGAAGCGCTGGCGCTGCTGCCGGACGGCTCGCTGCTGGTCGCCTTCGAGCGTTGGCACCGGATCTGGCGCTATGCCGGCAGCCCGATGCCGCTGGCCGAGCCCCCCACGTCCTGGCCCACGCCGGACGGCCTGGAGGCCCTGCCGGACAACTACGGCATCGAGGCCATGACGGCGCTCGCGGACGGCGCGGTCCTGGCGATCGCCGAGACCGAGACCGAGACCGGCCGCTTTCCCGCCTGGCTGTGGCGCGACTGCGCGGAGCAAAGCCATGCGCAGCGCTGCGGCGACTGGCAGCGGCTGAGCTATCGCCGTACCGGCGCCTATCGGCCGAGCGGCGCGGCGCTGCTGCCGGACGGCGATCTCCTGGTGCTGGAGCGGCGCTTCTCCTGGCTCGGCGGCCTGGCGGCCCGGCTGGTGCGCGTGCCGGCCACCGCCGTCGCGCCCGGCGCGCTGCTCGAGGGCGAGGAACTGGCGGTGCTGACGCCGCCGCTCCTGACCGACAACTGGGAGGGCGTGTCGGCCGCCACCGGCCCGGACGGCGAGACCCTGATCTACCTGGTCTCCGACGACAACTTCATGCCGCTGCTGCGCAACCTGGTGGCGCTCTTCGTGCTGCCGCGGTGAGACGCCCAGGACAGCAGAAAGGCCACGAGGCGGGCCTGCGTGGGTCACTGCCTGCTGCATGCTGATCGGGCGGACTTGGCCCGCGAACCGCCCCCATTCCGTCATGGTCGGCGAAGGCCACGGCTGTCCGGTTCAGAGCGAGACGCCAGTTATGTTGTCCGCTTTGTTGATGCCCCCCTCCCTAACCCTCCCCCTCAAGGGGGGAGGGAAAAGCTAAGTGGCGCCGGCTCTTAGTTCGCCTCCCCCCTTGAGGGGGAGGCGGCACGCAGTGCCGGAGGGGGGCTGGCGCGAAGCGCCGAAAAGGTCCTTCGCTGATCCGAGTCCCGTTCCTGCCCGTTAGGCTGTTACGACAATTGCAGCAAAACCTTGCGACGGAACGCGGTCAGCTTAACCGGACAGCAGTGGCGAAGGCCGACCATCCACGTGTTGTTTAGTGGCAGGGTAGCCGAGCTACGCCGCACCAGATCAGAGTGTCATCGATGCCGGCCCAATCCGGACTGGGGTTCGGATCAGCCGCGCAACGCTCTAAGGTGCGGGTACGACAAAGTAACTCGTGGATGGTCGGCCTTCGCCGACCATAACGGTCAGTGTGAACGAGCGTTTAACGGCAAGGGGAAGCGCCGGTTCAGGCCGCCGCAGCGGCCTTCTTGGCCAGGGCCTTCTGCACGCGCTTCTTGATCGCGAGCGCCTTCTTGCCGAGCTTGTCGTCCTCGGTCGAGAGCAGGAAGGCGTCCAGGCCGCCGCGCTTCTCGATGGTGCGCAGCGCCGAGACGGCGACGCGGATCTGGACCGTCTCGCCCAGGGCGTCGCTCAAGAGGGCGCTCTTCTGCATGTTGGGCAGGAAGCGGCGGCGCGTCTTGTTGTTCGCGTGGCTGACGTTGTTGCCGGTCTGCACGCCAACGCCGGTAAACTCGCAGCGTCGTGCCATGGTCTCGCTCCCGTCGTCTCGCAGGCGGCCGCGTTAATGGAGAACCGGGCGCAAGGGACGCCCGGCCGCGCGCCTATGTATGGGAGCGCTCCCGCCCCGTCAAGCCCAAAGCCCGCCCGACGTCCCCAGGGCGCCCGTCAGCTCAGTCTGCTGACAGAGGAAGTCAGGAGATGAGGGTATCCTGGGCCATGCGCCGCTTGAGTGTCTAGGAACAAACTGGCAACATCACCCGACGATTCTAACCCTCTCCTCCCTTGGGACAGCAGCAAAGCCATGACCGACGCAGCGAAAGCCAGCCGTTTCCGCGCCCTGCACGAGCGTGAGGGCGCCTTCGTCATCCCCAACCCCTGGGATATCGGCACCGCCCGGGTGCTGGCCGCCATGGGCTTCGAGGCCTTGGCCACGACCAGCGCCGGCCTGGCCTTCTCGCTCGGCCTGCCGGAGGGCGTGGTCTCGCGCGACCAGGCCCTGCGGCACTGCCGCGACATCGTCGGCGCCACCGCCCTGCCGGTCTCGGCCGACCTGGAGAAGGGCTTCGGCGACTCGCCCGAGAGCGTGGCCGAGACGATCCGCGCCGCCGCCGACACCGGCCTGGCCGGCTGCTCGATCGAGGACCACACGGGCCGGCGCGACGACCCGATCTTCGACTTCGATCTCGCGGTCGAGCGCATCGAAGCCGCCGTCGAAGCGGCGCGAGGCCTGCCGCGCGACTTCGTGCTGACGGCGCGCTGCGAGAACTTCCTTTGGCAGCGCCCCGACCTGGACGATACCATCAAGCGCCTGCAAGCCTTCGAGGTGGCCGGCGCCGACGTGCTCTACGCGCCGGGCCTGCGCGATCTCGAGACGATCCACACCGTCTGCAGCGCCGTCGGCAAGCCGGTCAACGTGCTGGCGGGCGCGAGCTTCAACCTGCAGGAACTGGCTGCGGCCGGCGCCAAGCGCATCAGCGTCGGCTCGTGGCTTTCGCGGCTTGCCTTCGGCGCGCTGCTGCGCGCGGCGCACGAGATGTCGGAGCAAGGCACCTTCACCTACGCGACCGAAGCCGCCGGCTTCGCCGAGCTGGAGGATATCTTCAGAAGCTTCACCCGGCAGTGACGGCGCGCGAAGGGAGCATCAGGTGAAGCTCTATTCCGGACCCTTGAGCCTGTTCTCGCGCAAGGTCGAGATCGCCCTGCGCGAGAAGGGCCTGGCCTTCGAGCGCGAGATGGTGCCCTTCAGCCAGGCCAAGGGCTACGCGCCGAAGCACCCGGCGGTGCTGGCCGCCAATCCCAAGGGCCAGGTGCCGGTCTTGATCGACGGCGAGCTGACGCTGTTCGATTCAACGGTGATCGTCGAGTATCTGGAAGAGGCCTATCCCGAGCCGTCGCTCTATCCCGAGGGCGCCAGGGCGCGCGCCCGCTGCCGCCTTTTGGAGCTGACGGCCGACGAGATCCTGCTGGCGCCGCTGCGCCGGCTCATGCACCGCAGCGAGCCTCCCAACCCGGATGCCGAACAGCGACGCGCCCAGGAAACGGCAGCCGCAGAGGCCGAGGCCAAGCTGCGCGAGCACTACGGCAAGCTCGAGGCACAGCTCGTGGGCGGCTACTTCTGTGGCGCCTTCACGGTCGCCGACATCGCGCTCTTCATGACGCTGCTCTTCGTGCAGCGCCTGCACGGGCCAAGGCTCGACGACAAGCCGAAGCTCGCCCGCTGGTACGCGCGCGTCGCGGCGCGCCCGGCCGTCGCCATCGCCGCCTCGGAGATCGCCGAGGCCGACCGCCGTCTGTCGCCGGACCTGTTCCGCTGAGTCCGTGATTGAGCGCTTGCAAAGCTACGACTGCTCGCTGCTCGTACATGGTCTGACAGCTTGTGGACTCTTTTTTCACCCTCACCCTCCCATCGCTTGCGCGATGGGCCCCTCCCTCTCCCCTCAAGGGCGAGGGAGAACAAACCGGCGCATTCCAAAATCCCTCTCCCTCGGAGGGGAGAGGGAGGGGCCCAAGGGGCGTCAGCCCCATGGGAGGGTGAGGGTGAAACAACGTAGAACTTTAGCCTTTCGGCGTCGCAGGGCGGCCGAGGAAGGTCTCCAGCAGGCGCCGCGCCGCGGCCGAGGGGGCCAGGCGGCCGGCGGTGACCGCCGCCTCCAGCTCCGGCAGCAGGCGGACCACCGCGGGATCGGCCCTGAGCGCCGCGGTCAGGCTCTCGCCGAGCTCGCGCCAGAGCCAGCCCCTGGCCTGCTCGGCGCGCTGCGCGGCGGGGCCCGCCTCGCCGATGGCGGCGCGGAAATCGCCGACCGCCTGCCAGACCTCGGCCATGCCGCGCCCCTCCAGCGCCGAGCAGGTCAAGACCCGCGGCCGCCACGCAGCGCGTCCGGGTCGCAGCATGCGCAGCGCCGAGCGATAGTCGGCTGCGGCGCGCTTGGCCGCCGCCGTCAGCTCGCCGTCGGCCTTGTTGACCAGCAGCAGGTCGGCCAGCTCCATGATGCCGCGCTTGATGCCCTGCAGCTCGTCGCCGCCGCCCGGCTGCAGCAGCAGCAGGAAGAGATCGACCATGCCTGCCACCGCGGTCTCCGACTGGCCGACGCCGACGGTCTCGACG
>JBHJOF010000277.1:0-5103 GCA_050330055.1 Kiloniellales bacterium | reverse complement strand
GGAGGGGGTCTGGGTGATCGAGAGGGACGGGACCACCAACTGCCAGGGATTGCAAGAAACGGCTCGTTCAAGGGTCGCGTCGACCACCTCGCTGCCAGGCTCTTGCCGATCGCGTGGCCGTAGCCGCCGGAGCTGACGATGCCGATGGTGCGCTCGCCGTCCAGCACCGGCTCGTTGCCGCGGGCATCTGCGTCCGCGGCGTCCACTTCGACATAGACGCAGGTCAGGTTGACGCCGTCGGCCTTGCGCTGCTGCGTTGCCGCGCGGCCAATGAAGTCGCCCTTGTCGGTGCGGACGAAGCGCTCCATGCCGGCCTCGATCATGGTGATCTCGTTGGTCAGCTCGCTGCCCCAACCCTTGTAGGCTTTCTCCAGGCGCAGCGAGTTCAGCGCATAGACGCCGAAGTCGGCGATGCCGTGCGGCTTGCCGGCCTGCATCAGGGCGTCGTACAGCGCCGGCAGGTCGGCCATGGGCGCGTGCAGCTCCCAGCCCAACTCGCCGGCGTAGGAGACGCGCAGCGCACGCAGCCCCACGCCGGCCACCGTGATCTCCTTGCCGGTCAGCCAGGGAAAGGCGTCGCTGGTCAGCGGCGCCTCGGTCAGCGCACCCAGCACCTCGCGCGACCTCGGACCTGAAAGAACCAGCACGCCGAAGTCATCGGTCAGGTTGGTGACATGGATGTCCTCGCCCTCGTGGATGCCCTGGACCAGGCGGTCGCGTTCGCGCAGCTCGGCCACAGCGCCCGACAGCAGGTAGAAACGGTCGGGTCCCAGGCGCGTCACCGTCACCTCGCCCTGGATGCGGCCGTTGTCGTTCAGCAGGTGGGCCAGCGCCATGCCGCCGTCGCGTTGCGGCAGGCGGTTGGCCAGCAGCCGCTCCAGTAAGGCCGCCGCGTCGCGGCCGGTCACGTCGAACTTGGCGAAGCTCGAGAGGTCGAGCAGGCCGACCCGCTCGCGCACCGCACGGCATTCCGCGGCGACCGCATTGAAGGCATTGCCGCGGCGGAAGCCGATGTCTTCCTCGACGCCCTTGGGCGCAAACCACTTGGGCCGCTCCCAGCCGCAGGCTTCGGTGAAGACCGCGCCCTTGGCCAGGAGCTTCTCGTAGAGCGACGAGGTGCGCGCCGGCCGGCCCGCCGGGCGCTCCTCGCCCGGCGCATGCAGCGCGTACATGTGCTCGTAGTCCTGAAACGATTTCGCCCGCGTGTAGTCGGCAGTGGCGAAGTTGCCGTAGCGGCGCGGGTCGAACTCCAGCATGTTGATGTCGGCGTCGCCATGCACCATCCACTGCGCCAGGTACTTGCCGCAGCCGCCGCCCTGGGCGATGCCGATCGAGGAGCCGCAGCAGAGCCAGAAGTTCGTCAGGCCCGGCGCCGGGCCGAGCAGCGGATTGCTGTCCGGCGTGTGCGGGATGGCGCCGTGCACGATGCGGCGGATGCCGGCCTCGCGCCAGATCGGCATGCGCTCCAGCACGCGCTCGACCCAGGGCAGAATCGAATCGAGCTCGGCCTCGAAGAGCTCGCTCTCGGATTCCCAGGCCGGGCCCTTGCCGTCCCAGGCCTCGCGCGAGCCGCTGGTCTCGTAGATGCCGATCAGGCCGGCCTTCTGCTCCTGGCGGTAGTAGGCCGAGCAGTAGGGATCGCGCATCACCGGCATCTCGACGTCGCGCGCCTGGAACTCCGGGATCGGCTCGGTCACCAGGTAGTGGTGCTTCATGTTGGCGAAGGGCACGTTCAAGCCGACCCAGGCGCCGACCTGGTCGGCGTAGCAGCCGGCGGCGTTGACCACGTGCTCGGCAGAGATGGTGCCCTGCTCGGTGATGACATCCCAGTGCGCGTCGCCGTTGCCCCTGGCCGGCTTGATGTCGAGCACCCGGTTGCGGCGGTAGATGGTGGCGCCGAGCTGGCGCGCGCCGGCCGCCATGGCGTTGCAGCAGCCGGCCGGGTCGACGTGCCCATCCATGCTCGTGTAGGCCCCGGCGATCACCCCGCTGACGTCGACGAAGGGGTTGATGTTGCGTATCTCGTTCGGGCCGATGATCTCCATCTCGAAACCGACGTTGCGGGCGAAGCCCTGCACGTAGCGGAAATAGTCGACCTCCTCCGGCGTGTTGGCGAAGCGGATGCCGCCGCAGCCGTGCCAGCCCACGTACTGGCCGGTCTCGGCCTCGAGCCGCGGATAGAGCGTGTTGCCGTAGTGGTGGATCTTGGCCAGGTTCAGAGAGCCGACGAAGCTTGGGCACTGGCCGGCGGCGTGCCAGGTCGAGCCCGAGGTGATCTCGCCCTTCTCGACCAGGACGCAGTCGCTCCAGCCCTCCTTGGCCAGGTGATAGAGCAGCCCCACCCCCATCATCCCGCCGCCGACGATGACCACCCGCGCGTGCGTTTTCATACCCTGGTCCCCTATCTTCCCCGCGCCTTCCTCTTATCGCCTGCTCCGCAGGCTTTCTACCCCTCACCCTCCCGTTGCTGACGCAACGGGCCCCTCCCTCTCCCCCAAGGGGCGAGGGAAGAAAGTCGCGCGCTCAAATTCCCTCGCCCCTCCGGGGGAGAGGGAGGGGCCCAAGCGACCGCAGGGCGCTTGGGAGGGTGAGGGGGACCAAGAGGCACGACTAGCAGCAGGCTCGCCCCTCACCAGCGCCCGTTGCCGGCGCGCATGGTCTGGCGCGGCAGTTTAACCGGGAAGCGCTCGCGCAGCTGGGCGTCGATGGCGGGGCTGACGTGGGCCGGATAGTGGCGCGACAGGATCCCCTGGGTCTTGCGCCGCGCGCGCTCGACCACGCTGGTCGAGCCCTGCTCGATCCATTCCTTGGGGCTGCTGCGGTCGCCGACGGCTGGATAGACGTACTCCGACTGCATCAGGGACAGCGTCTGCTCGTGGCCGAGGAAGTGGTTCGGCCCTTCCAGGCAGACCTGGCGCATGGCCTCGATCGAGAGGCTGTCCTCGGTCACCTCGATGCCGCGCACGGTGCGCAGCACGCCGCCGATCATGTCGTTGTCGATCACAAGGCTCTCGAGGCAGAAGCCGAGCAGGCTGGCGTGCATGCCGGCCGACTCGTAGATCAGGTTGCAGCCGGCCTGGGCCAGCAAGGCCTCGGTGACGCCCTTCTCGTAGCCGGACTGGGCGTCGGGAATCTTGGAATCGGTCATGCCGGCGGGCACGCCGGTCGGCAGGTCGTAGAACTGGGTCATCTGGGCGCAGGCGGCGCTGAGCAGCGCCTGCTCGCCGCTGCCGCCGCTCATGGCGCCGGTGCGCAGGTCGGAGACGAAGGGCCAGGGCCCGAAGATCGCCGGATGGCCGGGCACGATCAGGTTGACGTAGACCAGGCCGGCCAGGCACTCGGCTACCTCCTGCACGACGGCGCCGGCCAGTGCGGCGGGACTGGTCGCCCCGGCCTGGCCGGCCGCCAGCAGCAGGATCGGCATGCCGCCACGCACCCCGGCCTCGAGGCAGCGGCAGGCGTCCTCGGCGAACTTGAGCGGCGGCACCACGAAGCAGTTCGACATGGAGACGAAGGGCCGCGCCCGCCACTTGTCCTCGCCGCCGGCGATGACGTGCAGCATGGCGATGCCTTCCTCGACGTGCTCGGGCAGCACGAAGGAAGTGCCGACGTGCTTCGACGTGCCGCTGACGCAGGCGTAGCAGGTGTTGAAGTCGAGATCGCGCGGCTCGACCATGTCGCGCGGCACGATCGAACGCTGGTAGAAGTGGATGTGCTCGAGCGCGTCGACCAGGCGGGCGATGTCGTAGAGGTCGGCCAGCGTCGACTCGCGGTACTCGCCGGTGATGGCGTCGACCATGTGGACCGCGGCGCCGGCAGTGCCGAAGTGCACCTTGGTGCCCCAGGGCTCCAGGTCGTGCTTCGGGTCCTGGCCGGGCAGCACGAAGTGCCGCGCCGCCTTGGCGATGGTGTCCTCGACCAGGGCGCGTGGGAACAAGAGGCGGCCCTGATCGGTCAGCGTGCCGCCGGCCTGCGTCACCAGCTCTATGCAGGAGGGTATGGCGCTGCCCAGGCCGATGTTCTCGAGCACGTCGAGCGCCGCCTGGTGCATGCGCTGGACCTCGGCGTCGGTTAGCGGCTTGTAGCGGCCGCCGGAGAGGCCGGGGCGCACCGCCCGCTCGGCCTCGGGGATCGGCATGGCGCGCAGCTCGCGCCGCGCCTCGCGGCCGCCGCGCCGCCGCTGTACGACTGCTTCCTCCGCCATCCCGGTTTGTCCTCTAAAGGCGCCTGCAGACCCGATCCTAGCGGATAATCTGGTCGTGGCGCCCCAAAGCGCGTTGCCGCGGAACGACGGTTACTTGCCCTGGCGGGACAGGCGGAGTGGCGGCGCTCAGCCGGCCAGGGGGAGCGCCATTTGGCCGCCCTGCTCCAGCGCCAGCAGTGCCGCCTTGGTCTCGAGCCCGCCGCCGAAGCCGGTCAGCTTGCCGCTGCTGCCGATCACCCGGTGACAGGGCACCACGATGGGCAAGGGATTGGCGCCGTTGGCGGCGCCCACGGCCCGGCTGGCGCTCGGCCGGCCGATGCGCCGCGCCAGCTCGCCGTAGGAGATGGTCTCGCCGTAGGGGATGTCGCAGAGCGCCCGCCAGACCGCGAGCTGGAAGGGCGTGCCGCGCGGCGAAAGCGGCAGGTCGAAGTCGGTGCGCTTGCCGGCGAAGTAGTCGCGCAGTTGCGCGATCACCCGCTCGAAGCGGCCCGGCGCGTGGCGCCAGCTGGGCTCCGGCTCCTGCGCGCGGCTGCCTTCGGGGAAGGAGATCAACCGCAGGCCCGAGTCATCGCCGGCCAGCAGCAGGCGCCCGACCGGGCTGTCCATGTGAGCGTAATCCATAGGGTCCTCTCCAAATCTCGCCGCCAGTTTACAGCCGATCGGCAAAGCCGCTAGCCTGCCCCTGGGACGAATGAAACAGCATCATCTGGGGCAGGAATAACGCTATGAGCGACCTCGCAGCTATCCGATTCGAGCGGTCCGGGCCGGATAACAATGGATTGGAAGATTGGGGGCCGATGCCGGCCGGCGACGTGATCGCCGGCAACCCAATGCAGCAGGGCTTCAACTACTTCACCGATGCGACCGGCCGGCTGAGCGCCGGGGTCTGGGCCTGCACG
>JBHJOF010000276.1:0-3633 GCA_050330055.1 Kiloniellales bacterium | reverse complement strand
GCTCGGTGACGGCGGGCGGGAAGAAGGGCGCCAGAACGGCGGCGCCGGAGTCCTCGTGGTAATTGTTCTGGCCGCGCTCGATCGCGTCCTCGGGGAACTCGCCCGTGTAGTGGCCCCCGGTGAAGTGACCGACGTCGTGCAGCAGCGCGGCGGCGATCAGGGCGTCGCCGGCGCCCTGCGCTTCGGCGAGTGCGGCGGCCTGCAGCATATGCTCGGACATGGAGACCTGTTCGCCCAGGTAGGATTCGGCGCCGCGTCTGCGGAAGATGTCGGCGATGAAGTCGACGATGGTGTCCTTCGTCAAAGCGGGGCGGGTGAGGGTTGTCATTCGGCCGCCTCCAGCGGCGCGCGTTCGAGAACCGCGAGCGTCGACAGCAGTCCGTCCTTGTCGGCGTAGCAGCCCTGCAGCCAGCGCGTGCCGGTGCCGGAGAAGGCGGCGCGGCCGTGCAGCACGCGCGTGTTGTCGACGATGAAGAGCTCGCCCGCCACCAGCTTGAAACGCACGCGCAAGTCGGGGCGCTCCATGATCTCGGCGAGATGCCGATAGGCGGCGTAGTAGGCCGGCACCTTCTCGTAGGGCACGTCGAGCAGCGGCGCGGCCGAGCGGTTGTTGAAGCGCAGCGCGATCAGCTCGCCATCCGGCGCCAGCTCGATCATCGGGCGCCTGGCGCTCAGGTGCACGTCACCGCCGCCGCTGTATTCGAAACGCGCGCAATGATCGGCCAGCAGGTCGAAGTACTGCGGCGCTTCCCGCTGCAACACCTCGATCGCCTTGAAGCCGTCGACCACGATCGAGTCGCCGCCAGCGGCCGAGTTCTCCAGGCAGGCGAGCAGCTGCAAGGTCGGCGCCGGGTCGCGATAGGGGTTGTCGCTGTGCACCTGCAGCCCCAGCCCGGTGTAGGCCAGGTTGACCGGCCTGATCTCCGAGCGCACCTCGAACCAGCGGCCGTAGTTGGTCTCGCGCACATGGCCGAACAGTTCGGCCACCTGGCAGACCATGCCGGGCTCGGCCGGCACCCCGGTCATGACGGCGACGCCGCTGCGGCGGATCGCGGCCAGCCAGCCGGCCAGTGCCGCTCTGTCGCTTCGCGCCGCGTCGTATGAGACCGTCGGGATCGCGCTGCCCAGCTCGGCGCCCCAGCGGACCACTTCGGGCGCGGTCCAGCCGCGCGGCTTCGCGGCCACGGCGTCGTAGCGCCGCGCCAGCAGCCAGGCGGCAGGGAAGACCACCTCCTTGCCCTCGGGCGCGAAGCGCAGCACCAGATCGCCTGCCGCGTCGATGGTCGCGCGCTCTATGCGGGTCTCGGCCGGGATGTCGAGGATGGTGACCAGGCGCTGACCGTTGCCCGGGTCGCGGGTCGTCGGGTCAAGCGCGTTGTCGCGCAGCCAGATGGCGTGGAAGCGGCCTTCACTGCCGTCGGCCCAGCGCAGCCGCAGGGCGGCTCCATCTTCCAGGATATCGGCAGTTGTCAGGGGTGGCATGACGCCATTTCCTTCTGCTCGCCTGGGCTGCTTCGTTCAATTTGCAGCACTGTTGTACCCCTCACCCTCCCATCGCTGACGCGATGGGCCCCTCCCTCTCCCCCAAGGGGCGAGGGGAACAAACCGGGCGCCATGAATCCCTCGCCCCTCAGGGGGAGAGGGAGGGGCCCAAGCGACCGAAGGACGCTTGGGAGGGTGAGGGGGGTTTGTGCATGCCTTTTCCCAGGAGTTCGCTCGAGGAGATCAGCATAAGCACCTTCCAAGACGCCGGGCAAATGACGCGGGCTTTCGGTCTGGTTTCGATCAAATGCGCTTTCTGCGCTCGGCGCCGACCTCTCCCGCAAGGGGGGAGGTGAAAAAAACTGCGCAGGTCTCTGATTTTGTTGCCCTCCCCCCTTGCGGGGAAGGGTTGGGAGGGGGGTATCCGCGCAGCGGACCACTGGGAAAGACTACGCGGTAGTCAATCAGCGCTTCCCCGGCAGGCGCCTCAGGGCGCGGTCGGTGAGGCCGGGCGGCAGGGCGCTCAGCAGCCAGACGATGGCCGCCAGGCGCCGCGGGAAGGCGATGCGCGCCCGGTTGCGCGCCAGGCCGCGGCGGATGATCGCGGCCGCCTCGTCGGCCTCCATGAGGAAGGGCATGCGGAAGCGGTTGACCGCCGTCATGCGGCTGCGGACGAAGCCGGGGCAGATCACGCTGACGGCGATGCCTTCGGCCGCGAGGTGGCCGCGCAGCGCTTCGCCCCAGACCCGCACGGCCGCCTTGCTGGCGCAGTAGGCCGGTGCGCCGGGGAAGCCGCGGAAGCTCGCCAGCGAGGCCATGATGGCGATCTGTCCGCGCCCTCTGGGCCGCATCAGCTCGATCGCCGGCAGCACGGTGTTAATCACGCCCGCCTGATTGACCGCGAAGATATCGCGGGCCTGCTGCGCGCTTTCGCGGCCGTCGCCGGTGCCGGCCGAGATTCCGGCGTTGGCGATCACCAGGTCGAGCGGTGCGGCAGCGTCGCAGGTCTCGATCCAGGCCTTGAGCGTGGCCGACTCGGTCACCTCGACGCACCGGCTCGCTACCGATGCCCCGGCAGCCGCGCAGCTCTCGGCCGCGGCGGCGAGACGGGTCTGATCGCGGCCGCAGAGCGCCAGGGTGATGCCCGGCGCCGCGTAACATCGCGCCAGGGCCTCGCCAATGCCGCTGGAGGCGCCGGTGATCAGGATCGAGCGGGGACTGCCGAGATCGCTTGCCAAGGGGCATCGTGTCCTGTTGCCGACGAATCCTCAGGGTGCCGGAAGTGAGTGTAGAGGGCATGGCTTGTTGGGCCCATGTCTTGTTGGGCCCATGTCTTGTTGGGAGGGGGGGCTCTGTATATAAGGGCTTGGCCCGCCCACCGGAATCGAGACCAGCCCCTTGGCCGTCGCCGCCCCGCTATCGAGCATGACCGGATTCGCCCGCCAGGAAGGCGGCGACGCCGGCCTGACGTGGAGCTGGGAGGCCAAGAGCGTCAACAGCCGTTCGCTCGACATCCGTTGCCGCGTGCCGCAGGGCTACGAGAGCCTCGATGCGGCGGTCCGCGGCGTGGCGCCGCAGTATCTTGCCCGCGGCAACCTGCAGCTCACGCTCACCGCCAACCGGGCGGCGGCGCCGCTGCGGGTCAAGATCAACCGCGACATCCTCGACCAGGTGGTGGCGCTGACCCGCGAGCTCGAGGGTTCGGTGGAGGCGGCACCGCCGCGCCTCGACGGCCTGCTGGCGATCCGCGGCGTGATCGAGGCGGTCGAGGAGGAGGAGACCGCCGAACAGCGCCAGGCGCGCGAGGCGGCCATGCAGGGCGACCTGGAGGCGGTGTTGCGGGCCCTGGCGGCCAACCGGCGCGCCGAGGGGGCACGGCTCGGCACCATCGTCGAGCAGCACCTGGCCTCTATTGCCGGTCTGGTCGAGAAGGCCGCGGCCTGCGCCGCGGCGCAGCCCGAGGCCCTGCGCGTCCGCCTGCGCCAGCAGGTCGAGGAGCTGCTGGGCGCGGCGCCTTCCCTGTCCGAGGAACGCTTGGCGCAGGAGGCGGCGCTGCTCGTCACCAAGGCCGACGTGCGCGAGGAGCTCGACCGCCTGATCGCCCACGTCGCCGCGGCGCGCGAGCTGCTGGCCGCGGGCGGTGCGGTGGGC
>JBHJOF010000275.1:0-20862 GCA_050330055.1 Kiloniellales bacterium | reverse complement strand
TATGTTGCCGCCGGGTGGTCGGCGTCCACATGAGGCCCTCCAAACAGGCTTTGACAACCGTTTGGAATCACATTTGAACCCGGCCATCCACCCCAAAGCCGAGTTTCAAGACAGCCTCTAAGAGCGGAGGACTTCCGGCGCATCATCCTCGGTGAGCCAAGACAGAGGACCAAGAAGGTGCCGATGATCCAGCTAGCGGACCTCGTGCTCTACCCCATGGCTAAGGGTGGCTATGACCGCGGCTACCGCCCCTATGCGAAGCTGCTTGAGGCGGGCAAGCTGATTGACTGTCATCTCAGGGAGGAGGACATACCCTTCCGCGGGGTCAAGTACAGCTGCTTTGAGGACCAGAGCGCATAAACAAAAGGCCCGGAAATTTCCGGACCTTTGTGTTCGGCCGGCAGCCGAGCGCCGACCCCCGGGCAATGCCCACAACAATCTTATAATACGCGTCGGAGAAAAAATCCAGTGAATTCCGGCAACGCATTGAATATGCTGGATTCTTTGTGCCGTTCCCGCGGCCCAAGTGCCAGGACGAGGGCGCTCAGCGGCAACCGGGCGCCTGGTCCCTCACATCGCGTCGCGGTCGACGCCGATGTCGCGCAGCTGGTTGCGGTCGAGGTCGGCCAACGCCCGGCGCACGCAGAGCTCGCGCCGCGCCTCGCAGAGCGCATTGCCGGCGCCGCGGCAGGCGGCCCAGGCGTATTGCGCCTGCTCGACCAGGCGCAGCGGCAGGTCGCGGCCGCTGAGGCCGGGGATCGAGGGGTCGACGAAGTGAATGGCGAGCTGGGTCATGGTCGTACTCCGTTCTCAATCTTTGAATTTTTCTACAAGTGGAATTTCTATCGATTGTCTTCGAGCGCTGAGGCTCGCTTGGAAGGCCAGACTTTATAGGATTTAGTCTTGATCTCGCCGGGTCCGTAGTGAATTCTCCTGCCAGGCTTCTTTAGGAAAACTAAAGGCATAGACCGCTGCAGCGCCTGCCCTCGCTCAATGCCCTGCGCGCCTTCGAGGCGGCCGCCCGCAACCGCAGCCTGACCCGGGCGGCGGCCGAGCTGCACGTCACGCCGGCGGCGATCAGCCACCAGCTCAAGGCGCTGGAGGCCGACCTGGGCGTCACGCTGCTGCGCCGGGTGCAGGGCGAGTACCTGCTGACCGCGGCGGCCGAGGCCGGCCTGCCGCTGCTGCGCGGCGCCTTCGACCAGCTGGCCGAGGCGGTGCGGCGCATGCGCACCGACGAGAGCCGGCAGTTCCTCACCATCAGCGTCGGCCCGACCTTCACCTCGGCCTGGCTGGTGCGGCGGCTCGGCCGCTTCAAGGCAGTCTTTCCGGAGGTCGAGGTGCGGCTCGACACCACCGACGAGGTCGCCGACTTCGCGCGCGACGACGTAGACGTCGCCATCCGCTTCGGCAGCGGCAGCTATGAAGGTCTCGAGTCGATCCGCCTCTTCGCCGAGGAGATCTTCCCCGTGTGCAGCCCAAGCCTGCTGGAGGCGGCGCCGCGCCTGGAGATGCCGGTCGACCTGAGGCGCTACACGCTGCTTCACGTCGACTGGCTCAGCGGCAGCAAGACGCTGGACTGGGAGATGTGGCTGCGCGCCGCCGGTGTCGAGGGTCAGGTGGACGGGCAGCGCGGCCCGCGTTTCTCGCACGCCAGCATCGCCCTTCAGGCGGCGGTCGAGGGCCAGGGCCTGGCGCTCGGCAGCACCTCGCTGGCGGCCGACGATCTGGCCGCCGGCCGCCTGGTGCGGCCCTTCGCCATCGCCCTGCCGGTCAACTTCGCCTACTACCTGGTCTATCCCAAGACCAACGCCGAGGTGCCGAAGATCGCCGCCTTCCGCAAATGGCTCCTGGCCGAGACCGCCGGCCACCCGGCGGCCGAGCTGATCGGCGCCGACGGGTGACGGGCCGCGCCCGGCGCGGCCTGTGCTAGCATGGACCCTTCCAGAACAGCGACAGTTGACCCGATGCCTGCAAATCGTTCGGCCTGGAGATCGGGCGCTCGGTCCGAGGAAGTGGCGCGACGGCCGGTCCTTGATTGAGGCGTCGGGTCGCTCTCGGGACCTCGGATGGGGCGATGACGAAGCACTGGCTCGATCGCCTGTTGCCGCCGGACGATGAGCCGGCCTCGCCCGACGCCGAGGCCGTGCGCGACGCCGCCTTCGTGCTCAAGGTCAGCGAGTTCGACCTCTTCCGCCTGGCCTATCGCGGCTGGCACGGCCGGGAGGCGGAGATCAAGGCGCTCGAGCGCGTGTTCACGGCCTACATGTTTCACCAGCAGGTGCCCGCCTGGGTGCGACAGTTCTGCCGCGACGTGCTGGCAGCGGTCGAGCAGGGGCGCTTCGACCGCGAAGCCTTCGGCGCCGGGCGAGTGCCGCGACGCGAGCCCCTGGTCGACTATCCGCGCCGCTTCGTCGCGCTGGCCATGGTCGGCCTGCTGCTCACCTACCTGCTGATTCAGTACCTCTTGGGGTGAGCGATCAGCAGCTAAGGAAGGGAACTGAGCAGATGCTCGACCTGGTCCAGCCATGCATCATCCGGCGGGAAGATTGCATAATGTTGGTCCAGCGTGGCGGCAATTCGTTCGCGGAGCTCCTGCCGGCGCGTTGCCGCAAGGTCTTGGCGGGCAAGCGCCGCCAGATCGCTCATCACCAGGTAGCGGATGGTAGTGCGCGAGTAGGGGTTGAGCGCGAATGCCTCCTCGAACTCGTCGCGACCCGATTTGCCGAGCTGCTCCAGCGCCATGCCGCGGTAGAGGTGTGCGTCGACTCTGACGGCGGCCGGCGTGCCCGGGTTCGATATGACCCGAGCCATCGACGACGCAGCGCCTTCCCAATCGCAGCGAAACAGACGGAGAATCCCGGCCGTCATCTCTATCACCTCGGGATGCACCTTCGATAAGTTGGGAGCCTGTACCCACCCAATGACGTCGCCGACCCTCACCTTCGCGCGGCCGTGCTCGAAGATCAGACCGACGAAACTGTCGCCAAGCGTGCCGATCGCCTGCTGCATCTCGGGTTCCGCATAGACCAGATTGGCGGATGGCAGATTGTAGTGGGTCAGGGCCTCGGGAAGCATGACAATTGAGGCCAACTCGAAACGGCGCCGCGGCAAGTCGACCGCGACTGTGCCCTGCGGCAGGGCAACCTGCCAAATCTCGAAGCGGCGTTCGCGGAAATCCTGGTAGCGCGGCAGAGTGAGGTTAACCTCCACAGCCACGCCCTCTCCGTAAGGCTGAGCCTTGCCCCAAAGGACGAGCTGGGCATTGACCAGTGGATGCTGCGCGGCGCGGCTGGCGAACTCGTGACTCTGCTCGTCCAACGGCTCGTGGTCCCAGATGATGGTGCCGCGCCCGAAATCATTGTTGTCAGGATTGTCGGGCCAGGGGATGCGGCGCAAGGTCGGCCAGATGCTCAGGTTGAGAGTCGTGGCGACATTGCGGGCAAGTGTTTCTGGGCCGGCAAACCGCGGGATATAGAGGCGGATCTCGTCCGGATTTCGGCATCCGGCCGCGCTGGCGTTGTCTGCTGCCGTCAGCACTGCGAGCATGAGTAGAATCCCGAGCAGACACCGCATGGCTATTGTCCGCCGCAGCTCTGCTGGGCGCGGCGCAAGCCGGCCTCGATCGGCTCGTGCAGCATCTCCATCTGCGGCGCCGCGGCGACTACGTCTTGCAGGCGCAGCTTGGCCTCGCCGAACAGGTGGATAGCCTCGTGCAGGGGACCGCAGCGCTCCACGATATCCATGGCCAGCGCGTAGAGTGTGACGATCGAATGGGAATCGCGGGTGGTGTCGTACTGCTCGCTCGCAATCGGCAAGGCGATCTCGATGAAGCTCGACTCCAGCTCGCCGCGCAGGTCGCCGACGTAGACGCGGCTGAGCACCGAGTAGATGCCCTGGTCCTTGCGCACGCGGCCACTCAGAACGGCCAGCGCAGCCTGGCGCTGCCAGTAGAGATGCAGATCGCTGTTGCTCTGCCGGAAGGGGAGGTGCTCCCTCGTCTGAGGGTCAATGACCAGGATCACGGAGAGGTGGCTGGCCGGGGATTCGTCCTGGTCGGGCTGGGTTACCTCATCGGCAAGGCGGGAGAGCTTCGTCGTCACGATCTCTGTGAACTCGTCGAAGGCCTGCTGGTCGGCCTCGCTGCGCACGCCGTTGTACTTGAAGAGGTACATCTCGGCCCGGTCGGCGTGAGCCGCCGGCGCCGAGGCGAGGGCCAGCGCCCCGGCAACGCCAAGCAGGAAGGGAGTCAACAATCGCCCGCTCTTCGAGCTCGGGCTCATCGTCTTCACGAGGGGCAAGGGCATGTCAGCTCAAGGTCAGAAGCGTCATGATCAAAGGCGACGACGCTGATCGCGAGGTCGATGCGGCAGCTTCCCGCGTTGGCGCCGGCGCGCGGGAAGTTGACCGGAAGATTGCCGATGGCGCTCGAGACCAGCTCGATCAGCTGGGTCTCGCCGGAGGGGACCAGGGCGGAACTATCGGGCTTTCGGCGGATCTCGAGCGGAATGCGCTCCGACGTCTGGTTGTTCTCGGTCACGCTGTAGGTCGCGGACCTGATGATCGCACCGCGATCGCCAAGGTTGGATACGAAGAGGGCTATCTTGGCGCGCTCGCAGGCCATGATCGTCGCCCGCAACAGCGATTCATGGGTGGTCAGGTGCGTCTGCAGGAAGGCATAGGCCAGGGTCAGAATCGGCACCAGCGCGATCAGCGCCTTGATGTCGATTCCCGACAACAGGCGGCGCCACCAGCTTTGGTACTCGCCGCAGACAAAGCACTTGCGGGCGCCCGCCGGAATCTCCTTGTAACAGACCGCGCACAGCGGCCCGCTTTGCTCTGCCTCGTCCATTGCCCGGGTCTCCGCCGTACTCGGGGGATCGACGCCGCGATCAGGGCGACAGCAGACCGAGGCTCTGCAAGGTATCCTCTCCGACCCTGCCGTCCGGGACCAATCCGTTGGCGGCCTGATAGGCCTTGAGTGCCGCGGCTGTCTTGGGGCCCATGATGCCGTCCACCGGCCCCGGCTCGTATCCGTTCTCGGTTAGCACAATTTGCAGTCGCTTGACGAGATTGAAAGGAAGTGCAGCGGGATCGTCGCTTCGAACGATGTTCAGCGCTTCTCCCGCTAGTCCTGCAGTCGGTGACGCGAACACAAGTGCGGCGGCGCACAAGGCGATGAGCAGAGTGAAAAGGGTGCCGCTAGTTGGGTGGTATCGCTCAGGCATGGGAGGTTCCTCCCCTTAGACAGCATCAAACATAATATGCTGACGAATGAGCGGAGCTTATCACAGAGCGGCGCGGAGGGTTAAGCAAGAAGGCCTCCAATGGCGGCAAGGGTCAAGCCTCGCGCCCATGCTTGCTGCCTCGCCGCACCTACTCCGCCGCCTGCCGGTAGGCCTCCATGGGCGGGCAGGAGCAGACCAGGTGGCGGTCGCCGTAGACGTTGTCGACCCGGGCGACCGGCGGCCAGTACTTGTCCTCGCGCAGGGTCGGCAGCGGGAAGAAGGCCTCCTGCTTGGAGTAGGGCCGGTCCCATTCGCCCTGCAGCAGCAGGTGATGGGTGTGCGGCGCGTTCCTCAGCAGGTTGTTCTCGGGATCGGCCTCGCCCGATTCGATCGCCGCGATCTCCTGGCGGATCTGGATCATGGCGTCACAGAAGCGATCCAGCTCGCGCTTGGCCTCGCTTTCGGTCGGCTCGATCATCAGGGTGTCGGGCACCGGGAACGACATGGTCGGCGCGTGGAAGCCGTAGTCGACCAGGCGCTTGGCCACGTCCTCGTTGGTGATGCCGCAGGACTCCTTGATCGCGCTCAGGTCGATGATGCACTCGTGCGCCACCAGGCCGTACTTGCCGCTGTAGAGCACCGGATAGTGCGGCGCCAGGCGCTTGGCCATGTAGTTGGCATTGAGGATGGCAATCTGGGTCGCCCGATTCAGGCCCGGGCCGCCCATCATGCGGATGTAGGCCCAGGAGATCGGCAGGATGCTGGCCGAGCCCCAGGGCGCGGCCGAGACCGGCCCCACGGTGCCCGCATTGCCCGCCGCCGGGTTGACGCCGTCCACCACCGGATGGTCCGGCAGGTAGGGCGCCAGGTGCGCCTTGCAGCCGATCGGCCCCATGCCCGGGCCGCCGCCGCCGTGCGGGATGCAGAAGGTCTTGTGCAGGTTCATGTGCATCACGTCGGCGCCGATCTCGGCCGGCCGGCTGATGCCGAGCAACGCGTTCAGGTTGGCGCCGTCGAGGTAGACCTGGCCGCCGTGCCGGTGCACCACCTCGCAGATGTCACGTACCGCCTTCTCGAACACGCCGTGCGTCGAGGGATAGGTGATCATCAACGCCGCCAGGCGGTCGGCGTGCTCGGCCGCCTTGGCCTCGAGGTCGGCCAAGTCGACGTTGCCCTGGTCGTCGCAGGCCACCACCACGACCTCGAGGCCGGCCAGGTGCGCCGAGGCCGGATTGGTGCCGTGCGCCGAGGCCGGGATCAGGCAAACGTTACGCGCCGCCTCGCCGCGCACCTCGTGATACTTGCGGATGCACAGCAGGCCGGCGTACTCGCCCTGCGAGCCGGCGTTGGGCTGCAGCGACACGGCGTCGAATCCGGTCACCTCGCAGAGCATGCCCTCCAGCTCTTCGAAGAGCTGCTGATAGCCCTGCGTCTGGTCGAGCGGCGCGAAGGGATGCATGGCGCTGAACTGGCGCCAGGTCACCGGGATCATCTCGGTGGTGGCGTTCAGCTTCATGGTGCAGGAGCCGAGCGGGATCATGGCGCGATCGAGCGCCACGTCCTTGGCGGCGAGCCAGCGCAGGTAGCGCAGCATCTCGGTCTCGGCATGATAGAGCTGGAACACCGGATGCGTCAGGTACTCGCTGCTGCGGCGCAGAGGCTTGGGGATCGTCTCTTCAACCTCGCGGTCGAGCGCCTCGATGGAGAGCCGCTCCTCGGCCTTGGTGGCGAAGACGCGCCACAGCGCCTTCAGGTTCGCCCGGCGCGTCGTCTCGTCGAAGGAGATGCCGAGGTGGTCGGCGTCGACGATGCGCAGGTTGATGCGCGACTCGCGCGCCTTGGCGGCAATGCGCCGCGCCTGGCCCGGCACGCGCACGGTGATGGTGTCGAAGAAGGCCGGCGTCACCACCTCGAAGCCGAGCCGCTTCAGGCCCTCGGCCAGGATCTGGGTCATGCGATGCACCCGCCCGGCGATGGTCCGGAGCCCGTCGGGGCCATGATAGACGGCGTAGAGCGCGGCGATTACCGCCAGCAGGACCTGCGCCGTGCAGATGTTGCTGGTCGCCTTCTCGCGCCGGATGTGCTGCTCGCGGGTCTGCAGCGCCATGCGCAGCGCCGGCTGGCCCTCGGCGTCGACCGAGACGCCGATGATGCGACCCGGCATGGCGCGCTTGTAGGCCTCGCGCGTGGCGAAGAAGGCGGCATGCGGCCCGCCGTAGCCCATCGGCACGCCGAAGCGCTGGGCGCTGCCGACCACGATGTCCGCACCCAGCTCGCCCGGCGGCGTCAGCAGGCAGAGGCTGAGCAGGTCGGTCGCCACCGTGACCAGGGCACCCCGCGCGTGCGCCGCCTCGACCACCGGCCGGATGTCGCGCAGCGCGCCGCTCGAGGCCGGGTACTGCAGCAGCACGCCGAAGGCCTGCAGGCCGTCGAGGTCCGTCCAGGCATCGCCCAGCACCACCTCGTAGCCGAGCTGGCGGGCCCGCGTCTCGACCACCGCCAGGGCCTGCGGATGGCAGTCGCGGTCGACGAAGAAGACGTTGGCTTTGCTCTTGGAGACGCGGCGCGCCATGGTCATGGCCTCGGCCGCCGCGGTCGCCTCGTCGAGCAGCGAGGCGTTGGCGATCTCCATGCCGGTCAGGTCCATGGTCATCTGCTGGAAGTTCAGCAGCACCTCGAGGCGACCCTGGCTGACCTCCGCCTGGTAGGGCGTGTAGGCGGTGTACCAGCCCGGGTTCTCCAGCACGTTGCGCAGGATCACGCCGGGCATGACGGTGCCGTAGTAGCCCATGCCGATCATCGAGATGAAGACCTGGTTGCGGTTCGACATCTTGCGCAGGTAGGACAGGGTCTCGCGCTCGCTCATCGGCTCGGCGAGCGCCAGCGGCGTCTTGGAGATGATGCCGGCCGGCACCGCCTGCTCGACCAGCTCGTCTAGCGAGGCTATACCGAGTGCTTCCAGCATGGCGGCGATCTGCGGCTCGCCCGGGCCGATGTGGCGGCGCACGAAGTCGCCGCGCATTTCGAGTTCCGTCAAGCTACGCCGTGATTCGGCCATGATTCTCCGTCCCTCCTAGAGGACTGGTGCAAATGACGTGCCCACAACAATCGGCATCGACATCCCAATAGTTGTCATTGCCGTGCCTGAGCAGGTTCCTGCTTGTTGCGTGCAGTTCGAAGAGCCGTGGACAGCGAATCGCCCCCCATTTCGTCATGGTCGGCGAAGGCCGACCATCCACGAGTTTCTTCTGAGTGCCAACCCGGATTGGGCCGAAGTCCGCGACACTCCGATCTGATGCAGCGCAGCCCAGTTAC
The DNA here is from genome assembly GCA_050330055.1 of Kiloniellales bacterium. Classification (GTDB taxonomy): domain Bacteria; phylum Pseudomonadota; class Alphaproteobacteria; order Kiloniellales; family JAKSDN01; genus JBHJOF01. The sequence continues at coordinate 12,319 of JBHJOF010000275.1, read as the reverse complement.
CCCGCCGAAAGCATAAACACGTGAATGGTCGGCCTTCGCCGACCATGACGGTCGGTGTGAACGAGTCTTAACCGGACAGCCGTGAATCAAATCCGGGCATGACATCGGAAGGTAGTCGGTCGTCGGCGCCATAGTGCTAAGTGCGTGTTCCTATGTTCGCTCGGTCCAATCGCCGCACTCACCCCAAGCCTTCGACGAAGCTCTTGTAGCCGGCCTCGTCCATCAGCGTGCCGAGCTCGCCGGGATCGCTCAGGGTCATCTTGAAGAACCAGCCGTCGCCCATGGGATCGCTGTTCACCTTGCCCGGCTCGCCGGCGATCGCCTCGTTGCTCTCGGTCACCTCGCCTGAGGCCGGTGCGTAGACTTCGCTCGCCGCCTTGACCGACTCGATGACCGCGGCCTCGTCGCCCTTCTTCAGGCTCTTGCCCACCTCCGGCAGCTCGACGAAGACCACGTCGCCCAGCTGCTCCTGAGCATAGTCGGTGATGCCGACGGTGGCGCTGTCGCCCTCGGCCCGTATCCATTCGTGGTCCTCGGTGAAGTGCAGACTGCTCATCTCGGTCTTTCCCCCTGTGCGATGATCCGATCAGCCTCGGTGATAGCGCAGCTCGACAAACGGCAGCTTGGCGAGCACGACGGGTTGCGGCTTGCCGCGCAGCATGGCCTGCAGCGTGGTGCCGGGCTTCGCCAGGTCGCTGCGCACGTAGCCCATGGCGACCGGCCCGCCGACCGTGGGGCCGAAGCCGCCGCTGGTCACCCGGCCGACGAAACCGCCCTCCTGGTCGGTCAGCTGGCAGTCCTCGCGGATCGGCGCCCGGCCTTCCGGGCGAATGCCGACGCGGCGCCGCGCCACGCCCTCCTCGAGCTGTCGCTGGATCACCTCGGCGCCGGGATAGCCACCCGGGCGGGCACCCTCCTTGCGGCGCGCCTTGGAGAGCGCCCAGGCGAGGCCGGCCTCGACCGGCGTCGTGCTGTCGTCGATGTCATGTCCATAGAGGCAGAGCCCGGCCTCCAGGCGCAGCGAATCGCGGGCGCCGAGCCCGATCGGCGCCACCTCCGGCTGCTCCAGCAGGGCGCGGGCCAGGGCCTCGGCCCGCTCGGCCGGGGCCGGGATCTCGAAGCCGTCCTCGCCGGTGTAGCCGGAACGGGTGACGAAGCAGGCGGCGCCCCCACTCTCCAAGGCGATCTCCATGGCAGCCCCGGACATGAAGACCAGCTCGGTCGCCTTCGGCGCCAGGCGCGCCATGACGGCGACCGCCGCCGGGCCCTGCAGGGCCAGCAGCGCTCGCTCGGCCAGCGCCTCGACCCGGCAGCCTCCGCCGATGTGCCGCTCCAGGTGGGCCAGGTCCTGCTCCTTGCAGGCGGCGTTGACCACGACGAAGAGGTGATCGCCGGCGTTGGTCACCATCAGGTCGTCCAGGATGCCGCCGGCCTCGTTGGTGAAGAGGGCATAGCGCTGGCGTCCCGGCGCCAGGCCCGCGACGTCGACCGGCACCAGCGTCTCCAAAGCCGCCGCGGCCTCGTCGCCGCTGAGGCGTATCTGGCCCATGTGCGAGACGTCGAACAGCCCGGCAGCCTCGCGCGTGTGGCTGTGCTCCTTGAGGATCCCGCCCGGATACTGCACCGGCATCTCGTAGCCGGCGAAGGGCACCATCTTGCCGCCCAGCTCCAGGTGCAGGCCGTGCAGCGGCGTTCGTTTCAGGGGCGAGTCGGGGTCGCTCATGCTCTCGAAGGCCGCGCTCCAAACGTCCGGGTCTTGCCTCCGTCGCCGGAAGGCAATCCCCCTCTGTCGTCGGACCTGAGAGATTGGCGGACGGCCGCAGGGCGGCCGGCGCTTACCCCTTCGGTGAGGCGGGCCGCGCCCCTGCGGCGCGTCCGCCTGCTTTCCAGAGGTGCCTATCCCCCACGGTCCTTCCGCCTGAGAGTTTGCGGGGTCCTTGCTCCTTCGGCGCCGGGCCCAGTCGACAAGCCGTGTCGATTGGCCCGGTCTCTCCCGCAGGGGATCGCTGGCTTTCAGTTCCGGCCGGCTCCCTCGGAGTCGGCCGCGCCCAGAGGCTAAGCGCTTCCCCCGGAAAGTCAACCGGGGCCGGGGGAGGGTAGTGCGTCAGTTTGAAATCCGCCGGCCTTGACCCGGCTATCGAATCCTGCCTTCGGCTACTATATGCTTAGCGGAAAGCATAGGAGCCAACATGGCAAATTTCGTCCAACTCACCAAAAAGCACAATCACGAGCCCGTGCGGGTTAACTTCGAAGTGGTCTCGGCTTTCGTTGCTTTGGGGGGCGGCTCTCGAATCTCCTTCCCAGGCAGCGAGGCCGATTATATTGATGTTGTCGAGACCCCAGACGCGATTGCGCAACTGCTGGGAACTGAGTAATGCCCAAAGGCCCCAAAGGCGAGAAACGCCCTGCTGACGTGATCGGCGCCGCCGTCAAGGTGATGCGGATCGCCACTGGCGAGGAAGCGGAAGAATACGAGACCAAGCCCCAGAGTGCCGCTGCAGAGCTGGGGCGCAAGGGCGGGGCCGCTCGCGCGAAAAAACTCACCCCCAAGCAACGGCAGGAGATAGCCCGAAAGGCGGCGGCGAAGCGGTGGAAGAAGGACTAAATATTCTTCTTCCGATTAGTGAATGAAACCACATTGCCATCGCTAGCTTTGACGCCAGCCTTCAAAACTGGTTCGGCTCTAGATTGAACCGGAGCGCCTAACGTGCCTGGATCGAGGTCGGCAATCTCTTCAAGATCGTCAAGCGGAAACGGTAGCGCGCTTCGAATGTCAGCTACAGATTGCACGCCCTCATCTAGAAGCATTTCGAAGCTTCGCCGGATCAGATATGGCGACTCCTTCTCCATTTTCCCATCAAATGGCTCGCCCTTGCGCCACCCTCGGCGGGTATAGTTCATCCACATCCGTTTGGCTGAATGCTCGTCCAGTATATCGAGAGAACGGCACCGCATAATCATGGCGGCCACGGATACACCCCATCTCTCTTTTATGCTGAGCATGCCGTCGAGCGTCGGCGCATACAATTCTTCCACAAAGTCCTGCTCTGGCAGCAACATAAAGCTTGCAAACTGGTCGGCCTGCTTTTCCAGAGTCTTGTAGGTAACCCGATTGTTCAAGCGATCCGGCGTAACATTTTGATGGAGCAAGATGTGGGCAAGCTCATGCAGTACATCGAAACGCTGGCGAGCTGCGCTCGCCTTGTCGCGAGACAACATTATGAAGGGGATGCCAAATCGATCTGACCATTGCGAAAATGCGTCGACTTTTTCGGCTCCGACGTGGATACGAGAAACAAGGATTCCGCATTCTTCGACCTTCTCGATTATGTCCGGCAGCGGGCCACGCGTAGCATTCCATTCGCTACGGACCGCCATCGCGGATTGCTCAAGAAAATCGGTCGTGATTTCCGTAGGATCATGCGGAGCGTCGAGCTGCAAGAGGTTCAATTTCGGGAAGTCGAAAAACTGCCCGAGATAATCCACGACTTCTTTTAGCCATTCCAGCCGCACGTAAGCTCGATCTAGATCGGCCGGGTGTGCCGATAGTTTCGACCGCCAGAACACCGGCCGATTATCAATGTGCGGATATGACCGGAAGAAATACTGCCGTGGCAACCCGAGTGTCCGCGCCAGACGCTCCACAGTCTCGTGCTTGGGCGTTTGGTGCTCGTTCTCATATTTGCTGAGCGATTGCGCGCTGACCTGCACCATACTGGCCAGATCAGTTGCGGTGATTCCTCGCGCGCGCCGGGCTTCGGTCAACCGCCGCCCGACGAATCCAACTGCAACACTCATAACTGCCCCTGTCTATTCTCCCTCCGTGCCAGTCCTCCACTGCGGCGTGGCGCGGCGCGTGGGTGCAATTTTGCCGGATTCGATGGCAGCTGGGTAGTGGCTCAGGAGTTCGGCGGTGCCCAATTCGAAACCCCAGGCATTCATCTCCCTGCAGGGGACGCAGAGCTGAAGGGATCCGAGTTTCTGGTGATCCTCGTCGAACCTCTTACCCATAGGCGTATGCGCAAACAGCGCATAGAATTTCTTAAGCTGGAAAATCTCCTCGGGCTCGTCAATTGGTAGGCGAGGCACCCCGGCGCGCATCGCGAGAGCCTCCAGGAACTTTGCTGGCTGTGGCAATGCGCCATGGTCTTTAGTGTAAGACTGCGTCAGTCCAAAGTCGCCAGCGGTCACATATGTGTAGGACCAGCCGTTTTCAGGAATCGGGTGAGACGTGACATTCAGCCCATGCGCTTTCGCCGCCTGGGCTAGTTCCCATTCCATTCGATAAAACCGGTTGTCGATGAGCTTCGCTGGACGCTGCTCCGGCAGGATCGCAGGATCAGTCAGAACTTCCTGAAAGAGCTCCTTATAGACGTGCTCGGTGCGCCGTTGGAAATCCTCAAGGAATCCTCGCGGAATGCTGCGCACCGCGCACTGGATGATGTGCCCCTGGAGCTGCTCGTAATCAGTCGCCATAACGGTAAGCCTTATTCGATTTGCCCGAAACGTCGAAATCAGTATATTTCTTAAAGTCCGAAGTGTCAAATCCAATCCGGGTGTTATTATGCTTGACGCTAAGCATAAAAGTTCATATATATGGGGCATGAACAAGCTGCCCCATGAGAAGCGCGTCCAAATCCTCTCCATGCTCTGTGAGGGCTCGTCCATGCGGTCTGTGGCCCGCGTGGCGGACGTTTCGTTCAACACCGTGGCCAAGCTGCTGATCGATGCCGGCAAGGCCTGTGCGGCCTTCCACGATGACACGGTACGGGGTGTGAAGTCCCAGCGGGTCCAGGTCGATGAAATCTGGTCGTTTGTGTACGCAAAGGCCAAGAACACCGCGACTGCCAAGCGGCAAGACTTGGCCTATGGCGATGTCTGGACCTGGACTGCCATAGACGCGGATCACAAGCTGATCCTCTCTTGGCTGGTCGGCGGTCGGGATAGCGACTATGCCCTGGCGTTCATGGACGATCTGCGGTCCCGGCTGGCTAACCGGGTGCAGCTCACGTCAGACGGCCACAAAGCCTACTTGGAAGCGATCGAGGACGCCTTTGGGGGCGATGTCGATTACGCGATGCTGGTTAAGATGTACGGAACGGCCCCCGAAGCCGAGAAGGGCCGCTATAGCCCGCCGATCTGCACTGGCGCCCGCAAGACTCGGATCGAGGGCAACCCCGACCCCAAGCACGTCAGTACCAGCTACGCCGAGCGCCAGAACCTCACCATGCGGATGCAGATGCGGCGCTTCACGCGGCTGACCAATGCGTTCTCTAAGAAGTTCGAGAACCACATGCACATGGTGGCGCTCTATACCGTCTGGTACAACTTCGTGAAGCAGCACAAGAGCCTGAACAAGCTGACCCCGGCCATGGCGGCTGGCGTCACTGACAAGCTCTGGGATGTGGGCGATATTGTTGACCTGATCGACGCGGCGGCGCCGAAGCCAGGGCCGCGCGGCTCTTACAAGAAACGCCAGTAACCTACATCTGCTGCTTAAGTATCGCCCCCGATTGCAGGAGTCGCGCCAATTCATCCCAGCTTCCTACCGGACTAACCTCTATGGAACCTATGAAGCGGGCCTCTATCGCCTTCATCGAGGCGATCTCGGTAAAGGCCCCAATCTGAGCGTGCGAGATTCCACTGGCCGCCTTAATGAGAGAGCCTGGGATGATGGTTGGTTTCTTAACCTCCATCCCATACTTTTCTATTTCTCGCAGAGAAATGAACGCCGGGTCTGTGCCGTGTAGCCAGCCCTGGACAGCCATTATTGCCCGGTCGTCTCCTGGGCCTCGCATGCCCGCCCAGTATCTCTGAACCTCACCGCTAGCTGCATTCAGCAAATGAATGTTCATGCCCCACGAACCGAGCATATCCACGTGCGGCTTGCTCACTAGAACGGCTGTCTTGAAGGGCCCATAGAGGCCCTCCCAGGAAACATTCGCCCGGATGTCGGGTAGCACTTCGGCAATTCGATCGATACGATCCTCCACGCCGATCTGCCGGGTTTCAAGGGCAGAAAGACGTTCTTTGATGGACGTCAGTTCTGTGCCGCCCCAACCGAGCAGGGCTAGTATCACCAGCCCAAGCCAGTTTTGGCCCAGCCATTCCCCCACAGCTCTCCCTCGCATCTTCAGGGAAAGAGAGGGAAACTCTAGCACAGGTACTGGGAATGCCAACATTTGTACAACCTCTGGCGAGGACGCTAGGGGTAAATTACTAATATTCTCGTAAGAGATTGGTTCCCGGCGCACAGGCCGAAAGCCGAGAATGTCTCAATTCAAAGTGACGCACCACCCGGGGGAGGGGCTCGGCGGAACTGTGGAAGTGTAGGCAGGGGCGACCAGAAGTCGCAGAAACTCTGCCCTAACGGTTGACCCGGTTGTACTCCAGCTCATCCCGGCTCAGCACCAGGCCGACGAAGAGAATGTACTCGCTGCCGCTTTCGCCCGGCTGCAGCGGGATGCTCGGTGCCAGCTCCTCGACTGCGCCGAGCTGGGTGCGGTTGCCTTCGAAGGGGATGGTGACCTCGAACTCCTCGCGGGCGATCACCTGGCGGGCTTCCGTGGCGATGGCCACGAAGTAGCGGAAGTTGGCCCGGCGCTCAGTGTCGGCCGGGCCGCGCGCGGCGAAGAAGGCGACGCGCAGGGCGCCGTCGATGGTGTTCTCGTCCGCGTCGTAGGTGCAGGCCAGCGCCACCTCCTGCAGGCGTGCCTCGAACAGCACGTCGGTCAGATCGCGGCCGCTGCCACTGAAGCGGACCAGGCTGGCGGCATCCTGAACCCGAACCGCGTCGGGGCAGAAGACGCGCCTGCCCAACTCGTCGCCGCTGGAGCAGGCGGCCAGCAGCAGGGCGAGCCCGACGGCAGAGGCGAGCACCGAGCCGAACGCGGGAAGGCCGAAGCGGGCCGGGGAGGGGGACTTCATGATGCAGGATCGGGGCTAGAGAGTGGAATGGGTTCCGTCGCAAAAGGGCTTGTTTTTCGTGGCCTTGCAGCCACAGAACCAGAGCTCCTGGCTCTCGTCGCATTGGTACATGACCGGGACGATCCCGGTGCCGGAATGGGAGCCGTCGCAGAATGGCTGCTTCTTGCTGCGGCCGCAGGCGCACCAGGAATACTTGCGGCCGACCTGGGCCTCGACCCGGTAGGGCGCCTTCTGCGCGGGAATCGGCTCAGCCATGACCCCCCTTTCTTCTGACCTCTCGCTGTACTAGTGTCCGCTCGATATTGCGACCGGGTGGCCCGGAGCGCCGTTTCTCAAGGAGGCTGCCGTCGCTTCGCCGAGGGCTCGGCCGCCACGGCGACTTTAGGCAAGCCGGTGCGGCGGCACAAGCGCAGCGGCACCGGCAGAGGGGTTGGGCGCAGTCCGATGGCCGCGGGGTGCTGGGCCGTGGTCGCAGCCTGGATCGGGAGTCGAGATGGCCAAGAGACCGCTCACCATTTTCCTGGCGAGCCCGCGCGGCTTCTGCGCCGGCGTCGAGCGCGCGATCGAGATCGTCGAGCGCGCGATCCGCAAGTACGGGCCGCCGGTCTACGTGCGCCACGAGATCGTGCACAATCGCTACGTGGTCGAGGCGCTGCAGGCCAAGGGCGCCGTCTTCGTCGAGGAGCTGGATGAGGTGCCTGACGGCGTGCCGGTGATCTTCTCGGCGCACGGCGTGCCCAAGTCGGTGCCGACCGAGGCGGAAGACCGCAAGCTGCTCTACGTCGACGCTACCTGCCCGCTGGTCAGCAAGGTGCACCGCGAGGCGGAGCGCCACCACCGCGACGGGCGGCAGATCGTGCTGATCGGCCACGCCGGCCACCCCGAGGTGATCGGCACCATGGGCCAGCTGCCGGAAGGCTCGATCGTGCTGGTCGAGGACGCGGTCAAGGCCGAGGCGCTCGAGGTCGATGACCCATCCATGCTGGCCTACATCACCCAGACCACGCTGTCGGTCGACGACACGGTCGAGATCATCGAGGTGCTGCAACGCCGTTTCCCGGAGATCAGCGGGCCGAAGAAGGAAGACATCTGCTACGCCACCACCAACCGCCAGGAGGCGGTCAAGGCGATCGCGCCGTACTGCGACGCGCTTCTGGTGGTGGGGGCGCCCAATTCCTCCAACTCGGCCCGCCTGGTCGAGGTGGCGCAGAAGCACGGCTGCGAGACCGCCATGCTGGTGCAGCGCGCGGCCGACGTCGACTGGACGCGGCTCGACCGCATCGAGCGGCTCGGCGTCACCGCCGGCGCCTCGGCGCCGGAGATCCTGGTCGAGGAGGTGATCGCCATCTGCCGCCAGCGCTACGAGGTCGAGATCCAGGAAGTCACCGTCACGAGCGAGGACGTGGTCTTCAAGCTGCCGCGCCTGCTGACCTCGACCGCGGCGGAGTAGCGCCTTGCCGGCTGCCCCGGCGTACGGCTTCGCCGAGCGCGCTCGCTGATTCCCATGGCCGTCTACACCGAGGTTTCGGACGAGGAGCTGCGGGCGTTCCTCGCCGACTACGACCTGGGCCAGGTGCTGTCCTTCAAGGGCATCGCCGAGGGCGTCGAGAACTCCAACTTCCTGCTCAAGACCGGCGCCGGCAGCTTCATCCTGACGCTCTACGAGAAGCGCGTCGCGCCGCAGGACCTGCCCTTCTTCCTCGGCCTGATGGAGCACCTGGCCGCCGCCGGCATCACCTGCCCGACGCCGATCCACGGCCGCGACGGTCAGGCGCTGCGCCGGCTCTGCGGCCGGCCGGCGGCGGTGATCTCCTTCCTCGAGGGTCTCTGGCCGCGCCGCGTGCTGCCGGAGCATTGCCGCCTCTTGGGCGAGGCCATGGCGCGCATGCACCTGGCCGGCGCCGGTTTCGACCTGCGCCGCGAGAACGCGCTTTCGGTCGCCGGCTGGCGCAAGCTGTTCGCGGCGACCGCGCCGCGCGCCCACGAGGTGCAGGAGGGGCTGGCGACCGCGCTGGAGCAGGAGCTGCTGCAGCTGGAGGCGAACTGGCCGGACGAGCTGCCGCAGGGCATCATCCATGCCGACCTCTTCCCCGACAACGTGTTCTTCCTCGGCGACCGGCTCTCCGGCATCATCGACTTCTACTTCGCCTGCAACGATTTCTTCGCCTACGACCTGGCGATCTGCCTCAACGCCTGGTGCTTCGAGCGCGACAACAGCTTCAACGTCACCAAGGCGCGCTGCCTGCTGCAGAGCTACCGCCAGGTGCGGCCCTTCTCGGCGTCGGAGCTGGAGGCCTTGCCGCTCCTGGCGCGCGGCAGCGCGCTCCGCTTCCTGCTGACCCGGCTCTACGACCTGCTGAACCACCCGCCGGGCGCTTACGTGAAGCCGAAGGACCCGCTGGAGTACTGGAAGAAGCTGACCTTCCACCAGGCGGTGCGCACGCCCGGCGCCTATGGGTTGGATTGAGACTGCGCATGGCCCAGAAGCTTGTCGAAATCTTCACCGACGGCGCCTGTTCGGGCAATCCCGGGCCGGGCGGCTGGGGCGCCGTGCTGCGCTACGGCGAGACCGAGAAGGAGCTCTCCGGCAGCGAGCCGCTCACCACCAACAACCGCATGGAGATGATGGCGGCGATCGCCGCGCTGGAGGCGCTCACGCGAGACTCGCGCGTCGAGATCACCACCGACAGCGAGTACCTCAAGAACGGCATCACGACCTGGATTCACAACTGGAAGAAACGCGGCTGGAAGACCGCCGACAAGAAGCCGGTCAAGAACGTCGACCTCTGGCAGCGTCTCGAGGCGGCGATGGCGCGGCACCAGGTCGAGTGGCACTGGGTACGCGGCCACGCCGGCCACCCGGAGAACGAGCGCGCCGACGCGCTGGCCCGCGCCGCCATCGCGGCGATGCGCTAGCGAACGCTAAGCTGCAAACAAACGCACCCTCACCCTCCCACGCGCCCTTCGGTCGCGCGGGCCCCTCCCTCTCCCCTCGAGGGAGAGGGGTCTTGGCGCGCTTGTTTGTTCCCCTCTCCCTCGAGGGGAGAGGGGGGGCCCGACGCGAAGCGTTGGGAGGGTGAGGGTGACAAATAGAGTCGGACAGCACCCTACAGCGCCGCCAGAGTCTTCTCGGCGCTGGAGACGTCGAGGCCGCCGGGGGCTTCCTCGATCGCCAGGTGCTTGACCACGCCGTCGTCGACGATCATGGCGAAGCGCTTGCAGCGCGTGCCCATGCCGAGCGCGTTGAGGTCGAGCTCGAGGCCGAGCTTCCTGGTGAAGTCGGCGCTGCCGTCGGCCAGCATCAGCACCTTGTTGCCGACCTTCTGGTCCTTGCCCCAGGCGCCCATGACGAAGGCGTCGTTGACCGAGAGGCAGGCAATGGTGGCCACACCCTTGCCCTTGATCGCGTCGGCCTGCTGCACGAATCCCGGCACGTGCTTGGCCGAGCAGGTCGGCGTAAAGGCGCCGGGCAGGCCGAAGACCACCACCTTCTTGCCGGAGAAGAGGTCGTCGCTGGTGATCTCGGCCGGGCCGTCGGCCGTCATGTGCTTGAGCGTGGCGCTCGGGATCTTGTCGCCTGGCTTGATGGTCATGATCGCTGTTCCCCTCCCTTTAGGGCCGATAGCTCGTTGGATGCTCTCCTGAGCCGGCGGGACGCCGGCTGTTTCCGGGTCATGCGTGACTGTCCCCAGACAGCCACGCACGTCGATCTTAAATAGGGCTGTCGGCGGGGCAAATCCAGCCCGCTGCCGGCCTCGCCTAGCGGGCGGCGGCCCGCACGTTGCGCGGCCGCTGGCGGCGCAGCCAGCGCAGTACCGCCTGGGCCTCGTTCGACAGGCGCCGGTCGCGGCGGGTCACCAGGTAGTAGCCGCGCTCGGAGACCAGGCTGGCGTCGAGCGCCCGGACCAGCGCGCCCTCCGCGAGCAGGCGGTCGACCAGGTGCCGCGTGCCGAGGCCGACGCCCCGGCCCTCGACTGCCATGTCGACCAGGAGGGCGTAGTTGTTGAACTTGGGGCCGCGTATCCGGCGCGGCGGATCGACGCCCTGGGACTGCAGCCACATGCGCCAGTTGATCCAGTCCGGCGCGTGCTGGTCGATGTGCAGCAGGCTGTGCCGCAGCAGGTCTGCCGGGCTCTGCGGTGCAGGCGCAGAACGCAAATAGTCCGGGCTGCAGACCGGAAACAGCTCCTCGCCGAACAGCAGCTCGGCGTTCAGCTTGGGCCACTGGCCGTCGCCGTAGAGGATCGCGAGATCGATGCCGTCGAGGCCGTCGTCCGGGTCCTCGTCGGAGGCGACCAGGCGGATGTCGGTCTCGGGGAAGCGCTTCACTAGCAGCGGCAGGCGCGGATTGAGCCAGAAGGTCGCCACCGCGACGTTGGCGAAGAGCGTCACCCGCACCTCGGTATCGGCCTGGCGGATCGCCTCGGCGCTGTTGGCGATGCTGTCCAGGCTGCGGGCGACCACCTGCCGGAAGGCCTTGCCCTTGGCAGTCAGCCGCAGGGCGTGGTGCAGCCGCTCGAACAGCTTGGCGTTGAGATGGGCCTCGAGCGCCGCGATCTGCCGGCTCACCGCGGCCTGGGTCACGCCCAGCTCCTCGGCGGCGCGGGTGAAGTTCAGGCTGCGCGCCGCCGCCTCGAAGACTACGAGGCTGTTGATCGGCGGCAGCCGCTTGCGCAGGGACACCATTACCTGAGGTTATCACAAAACCGAGATTTACTGCCGTTCACAGCGTCCCAGCATCGCCCACAATTCAGCCAGGCTGAAAGCGCGGAATGGGGAGGGCGATCTCATTCAACTGGTAGCGGGACATGGCGGGCCGGCGATCGCGGCCGTCGAGTTCGAGAGCGCGATCGTGGACATGGCCCGCCTGCGGCTGGGGCGCCTGGCGCGGCTGCGGCGCGAGCTGGCGGCGCGCGACATCCCCTGCTGCGTGCTGCTCGATCCGGTCAACCTGCGCTATGCCTGCGGCGCTCGCAACATGCAGGTCTTCATGGCGCGCAATCCGGCGCGCTATCTCTTCGTCGCGGTCGAGGGGCCAGTGATCCTCTTCGAGTTCGAGGGCTGCCACCACCTGGCCCGCGACCTGGAGACGATCGACGAGATCGGCCCGGCGACCACCGCCTCCTTCGTCGCCGCCGGGCCGCGCCTGGGCGAGGCCGAGCAGCGCTGGGCGCGGGAGATCGCCGCCCTGGCGCGTCTCTACGGCGGCGGCAGCCGGCGCATCGCGGTCGAGCGCGTCAATGCGGGCGCGGTCCTGGCGTTGGCTTCGGAGGGATTGCAGGTGCTCGACGCACAGGGGCCGGTCGAGCGCGCCCGCGCCATCAAGTCCGACGAGGAGATCGCCTGCATCCGCGAATCGATCGCCGCGGTCGAGTCCGGCGTGGCGCGGCTC
>JBHJOF010000274.1:0-9471 GCA_050330055.1 Kiloniellales bacterium | reverse complement strand
CTGCCATTCCGAGCGCTTCAGCGCCGAGGTCATTGCCCGCCTGCCCGAGACGCTGCGCGCGATCTGCAACTTCTCGGTCGGCGTCGACCACGTCGACCTGGCCGCGGCCAAGGCGCGCGGCCTCATCGTCACCAACACGCCCGACGTGCTGAGCGACGCCCCCGCCGAGATCGCGCTGCTGCTTATGCTGGGGACGGCGCGGCGCGCCAGCGAGGGCGACCGCCTGGTGCGATCCGGTGGCTGGACGAGCTGGAGCCCGGCTTTCATGGTCGGCACCCAGATGACCGGCAAGCGCCTTGGCATCGTCGGTCTCGGGCGGGTCGGCCAGGTGGTGGCGAAGCGGGCGCGCGGCTTCGACATGGAGCTGCATTACCACAACCGGCGCCGGTTGCCGGCCGAGAGCGAGGCCGGCGCCCGCTACCACGCCACCCTGGACAAGCTGCTGCCGCTCTGCGAAGTCCTCTCGCTGCATTGCCCGGCGACCGCCGAAAGTCAGGGCCTGCTGAACGCCGAGCGGATCGCCCGCCTGCCCGACGGCGCCATCGTGGTCAACACGGCGCGCGGCGCCCTGATCGATGACGAGGCGCTGATTGCCGCGCTCAGGTCCGGCAAGCTGGCCGCGGCGGGGCTCGATGTCTTCAACGGCGAGCCGGCCGGCATTCATCCGGATTACCGCAGCCTGGAGAATTGCTTCCTGCTGCCGCACGTAGGCAGCGCGACCCGGGAGACCCGCGACGCCATGGGATTCCGCGCCCTCGACAACCTTGACGCGATCATGGCAGGGCGCGAGCCGCGCGACAGGGTGGCGTGAGCGCCTGGCAATGGTCGCGCAAGAGCTGTCGCTAGGGCCATGTGTGGCGGTCGGGCAGCTCCGATCATCTAGGGTGAAGGAGCTAATCGGGCCCTGGACCGCGTTCTGGGCGAAGGCATGCCATACGCCAGTGAACCAAGAAAATAGTTCGTTTTATCAATTGCTTGCTTGTAGTTTGCCGGGCGGAATCGCGGTCACTTGTGGTTGAGAGTTATGACAAGGGACTTGCGAAGCCTCCGGAAATGGCCGAAGGTTTTGCCAGCCTCCCCGGCGCCAGGTCGTTCGTCAGGCTTAGGTCGCGATCGGCAAGGCGTTCGTAAGCAAACAAGAAATTGCTGGGGGAGCTTCGTTTGGCTTGTGGTTCCAGCGCGTGCTTCAGGTTGTCCATCTGGCCGCGCACGATCACAACGGGGAGGAAAATCACATGACCAAAGTCACCTACAAGGATTCGACCCTCGCCCCTGAGAACAAGGGTAAGGCCGCCACGCGCCGCAAGTTCCTGACCGGCGCTGCCGCGGCGGTTGCGGGTGGTGCCGCAATGGTCGCGGCGCCGAACGTCTCGCGGGCCCAGACCGTGACCCTGAAGATGCAGGGTTCCTGGAGCGCGACGGACATCTTCAATGAGATGGCGATGCAGTACGTCGACCGGGTCAACGCCATGTCCGGCGGCCGGCTCAAGATCGACTACCTGGTCGCCGGCGCCGTGGTGGCGCCGTTCCAGGTCATCGACGCCGTTGACAAGGGCGTTCTCGACGGCGCTCACACGGTGCCTGTCTACTGGTACGGCAAGCACAAGGCGGCGTCGCTGTTCGGCACCGGGCCGGCGTTCGGCCAGGACGCTCACCACCTGATCGCATGGTTCTACGAGGGCGGCGGGCAGGAGCTCTATAACGAGCTGCAACAGGATATCCTGAAGCTCAACGTCGTCGGCTTCTTGAACTTCCCGATGCCGACTCAGCCCTTCGGATGGTTCAAAACTGCCCCCACGAGCGTCGATGACGTCAAGGGGCTCAAGTACCGCACAGTCGGCCTGGCCGCCGACCTCTTCGACAAGATGGGCATGGTCGTTACCCAGCTTCCGGGCGGCGAGATCGTGCCGGCCCTGGAGCGCGGCGTGATCGATGCCTTCGAGTTCAACAACCCGACCTCGGACATGCGCTTCGGCGCCCAGGACGTCATCAAGAACTACATGATGGGTAGCTACCATCAGGCGTCCGAAAGCTTCGAGATTCTCTTCACGAAGTCGACGTTCGAGAGACTGCCGGAGGAGAATCAAGCGATTCTCAGGCACACCGTCGAGGCGGTCAACTCGACGAACTTCTGGCTTGCGATGGAAAACTACTCGCGCGACCTGTTGGAGCTCCGCGACAAGCACAATGTCAACATCCTCCGCACGCCGGTCGAGGTCGAAGAGCAACAGCTCATAGCCTGGGACGACCTGAAGGACGAGCTGAGCGCAGACCCCTTCATGAAGAAAGTCATCGATTCCCAGAGGGCGTGGTTCGAGCGCGTGGTCTACTACGAGCGGTTCAATGCGGCCAACTACAAGCTGGCCTACGAGCACAACTACGGGAAGCTGCCGTTCTAGGTTACCGATTGAATCTCAACCCATGTCATCGGACAAGGGGTCGGGGCGGCGCGCTAGGGCGTCGCCCCGGCCCTTGTGCGTAGCGCAGGGGCCCGGCGAAGAGGCGGGCAGCGTAAAATGGTTCGATTCATCAATCTGATCGATCATTTGAGCACCTGGACGGGCAAGGCCTTCGCCTGGTGCATCCTCGTCCTGACGCTGGGCGTCGCTTACGAGGTGTTCGTCCGCTACGTGCTCAGGGCTCCCACGCCGTGGGCCTTCGACATCAGCTACATCATGTACGGGGCGCTGTTCATGATGGCGGGTGCTTACACTTTGTCGCGCAACGGTCACGTCCGCGGGGATGTGCTCTATCGGCTGTGGCCGCCCAAGGTGCAGGCGGGCATCGAGCTCTTTCTTTACTTCATATTCTTCTTCCCTGGCGTGATCGCGCTCGTATACGCCGGCTACGACTATGCCTCCAGTTCCTGGTCTTACATGCCCTTTGGCCCTGCCGGGAGGAGAGGCGAGATCTCGATCAACAGTCCGGCCGGCATTCCGATATCTCCCTTGAAGACCCTGCTGCCGCTCGCCGCTTTCATGCTGCTGCTGCAAGGGATCGCCGAGGTCTGTCGCTGCATTGTCTGCTTGCGAAGCGGCGTCTGGCCGGAGCGGCTGAGGGACGTCGAGGAGCTGGATGTGGCATTGCAGCAGCATGTGCACAAAGACGCCGCCGAGGTCTTGGGCGAGCGGGCTAAGGGAACACACACATGACCGACCCACAGGTCGCCCTGCTGATGCTGGGCGTCTTCGTGCTTACCATCCTGCTTGGCTTCCCCATCGCCTTCACGCTGGTCGCCATGGCGATGATGTTCGGCTTCTACGCCTTTTACGACGCCTTCAGAATGCAGCACTTCTTCGATAACCGCGTCTTCGACCTTCTGGTCAATCAGACCTATTCGGTGATGACCAACGAGGTGCTGGTAGCGGTGCCGCTGTTCCTCTTCATGGGATATGTGGTCGAGCGTGCCAACATCGTCGATCGTTTGTTCTATAGCCTCAACATCGCCGCCCGCGCCGTGCCGGGCGCAATGGCCGTGGCTGCGCTGGCGACCTGTGCCATCTTCGCTACCGCCAGCGGCATCATCGGCGCCGTGGTGACGCTGATGGGGCTGCTGGCCTTCCCGGCGTTGTTGAAGGCCAAGTACGATACCAAGTTCTCGGCCGGCGTGATCTGCGCCGGCGGCTGTCTGGGCATCCTCATTCCACCCTCGATCATGTTGATCGTCTACGCCGCCGCCTCCGGTGTGTCGGTAGTCAGGCTCTATGCGGGCGCCATGCTGCCGGGCATGCTGTTGGCCGGGCTTTACATGCTCTATGTGATCGGCCGCGCCATGGCCAATCCAAAGCTGGCGCCGAAGCCGCCCAAGGAGGAGACCGACATTCCGCTGACGGCGCTTCTGTGGATGATCCTCACGTCGTTCATGCCTCTGGCGCTTTTGATCTTCGCCGTGCTGGGCTCGATCCTGTTCGGACTGGCGACGCCGACCGAGGCGGCGTCGATGGGCGCCTTTGGAAGCTTGGTTCTGGCGACTTCCTATCGCCTGGCCGAGGTCTACGACGGCCGAGCGTCGCCGCCATGGGTCGCGGAAGCGCGCCGGGAGAACAACTGGCTCACGGCCGTCGGGCTCGGCGGCGGGATCGTGGCGATCGCGTACCTAGCCTACGTGGTGGTGCGGCTGTTCTCCACCGCCTGGTTCGGAGTGCCGCCCCTGGCGCGTCACCTGCCGGGCGCGCCCGGGCAGTTCATCGTTCTCGGCCTGCTGGCCGCGGTGGCGATCCGCTACTACGGGTACCGGGTTCCCTTGATCGCCAACCTGATCCCTGAGAGACAGTCAGCCCGGGCCATCGTGGACGCTGTCGGTCTCGGCGCGCTCGCCGGATTGGCGCTGGGCCTCGTTTACATCGTCGCCGTCAACTATCTCGGGCTCGCCGAGATCCTCTATCGCAAGCAGTGGTCGGTCTACGGTGTCGACGTCGCCTTCATCGTCGGCGGCGCCAGCGCGTTGTTCGTGCGAGGGATCGAGTGGGAGCGCCTCAAGGAGGCGGTGTTCCTGACGGTGCGCACCTCGGCCATGGTGTGCTGGCTGTTCGTCGGCTCATGGACCTTCTCGTCCGTGTTTTCCTATCTCGGCGGCCACGCAATCATCGAGGAGTTCGTACTCGGCTTAAACCTCACGCCGGTCATGTTCCTGATACTGGCGCAGCTCATAATCTTCCTTCTGGGCTGGCCGCTGGAGTGGTCGGAGATCATAATCATCTTCGTGCCGATCTTCCTCCCCATGCTGCCGCACTTCGGGGTCGATCCGCTGTTCTTTGGCATCCTGGTGGCGCTCAACCTGCAGACTTCGTTCATGACGCCGCCCATGGCGATGGCCGCCTACTACTTGAAGGGCGTGGCGCCGCCCCACGTCCAGCTCATGGAGATATTCAGGGGCTGCATGCCGTTCCTTTTCATGGTCTTGCTGTGCATGGTCATCCTCTACAATGTCCCCGGCGTCGTGCATTGGCTTCCCGAGTACTTCTACGATGTTACCCCCCGATGAGTGGGCTGGCGGGCCTTCCCGGCGGCTGGCACAAGGGCGCCGGATCGACGGAACGCTTTGCTCCGGGCCCGATGTCAAGCATCTGACCTTAGGTATGGATGAAGCATGAGCACCAATTTGATCGCCGGCGTGATCGGGACCATGCTGGTCGGCGTGTTCCTCCTCTATTATGTCGTCAGCGTCAGATCGGTGCCGCTTTCGGTCATCATAGTGGCCATCCTTCTCTTGGCGAGCAAAGCCATCTACGATGAGGTGAAGCGGAGAAGAAACAACCAAAAACCCCAACAGCCGGCGTCCGGCCGATGACCCCTATGGCAGCACAACCAGGTGAACGGGCACAGTGAAGCGCGGCCTACCCGAGTCCAGGGCTGGCTGCCCATGAGCCTTTGTGCCCTGTCCATGACCGAGGCCGCCGAGCAGATTCGCGCGGGCCGCATCACGTCGAGCGAGTTGGTGCGCGATTGCCTCAAGCGCATCGAGGCGGTTGACGGCGAGGTGCGTGCCTGGGCCTTTCTCGATCCCGACTACGCACTGCAGCAGGCTCGTCGTGCCGACGAGGCGCACGCCGCCGGCATCGATCTCGGGCCGCTGCACGGCGTTCCGGTCGGCGTCAAGGACATCATCGACACCGGCGACATGCCGACCGAATGCGGCACGTCCTTCCACGCCGGCCGTCGGCCCAATCGCGATGCTACGGTGGTCGCTCTGCTGCGTCAGGCAGGCGCGGTCATCATGGGCAAGACGGTGACGACGGAGCTTGCGGTCTACAGCCCCGGCAAGACGCGCAACCCGCACGATCCGGAACGCACGCCCGGCGGCTCGTCGAGCGGCTCTGCCGCGGCCGTCGCCGCCGGCATGGTGCCGGTGGCGCTAGGCACCCAGACTAACGGCTCAGTGATCCGACCGGCCGCCTTCTGCGGGGTCTACGGATTCAAGCCGACGCACGGCGCGATCTCGCGTCACGGCGTGCTGGAGCAATCGCGGCCGCTCGACACGGTGGGTGTGTTCGCCCGCTCGGTGGCCGACCTCGCGCTCCTGGCCGAGCCGCTCACGGTCTACGACGACCGCGATCCTGACATGCGGCCCGTGGGGCGCCCGCGGCTGGTGGCGACCGCGGCCGAGGAGCCGCCGCTCGAGCCGATACTCGCCTTTGTCAGATCACCGGTGTGGGATCGGGCCGGACCCGATACGCAGGCGGCTTTCGGCGAACTGGTCGAGTTTCTGGGCGCACGTTGCGAGGAAGTGACGCTTCCCCAAAGCTTCGACAGCGCCGTGCGCTGGCATCGCACGATCTTCTGTGCCGATCTGGCGAAGAGCTTCCAGGACTTCTATGAGCGCGACCGGAGCATGCTGAGCGCCAATCTGCGCGAGCTGATCGAAGAAGGGCAGCGCTGCCTTGCCGTCGACTACAACCGTGCCATGGAGTGGCGCGACGTCCTGTACCACGGTCTCGGAGAGGTCTTCGAGCGCTATGACGCCATTCTGACGCCGGCGGCGCCGGGCGAAGCGCCTAAAGGGCTGGAGTCCACCGGCGATCCGATCTTTTGCACCCTCTGGACATTCTGCGGCACGCCGGCCGTGACCCTGCCCCTGCTGGTTGGAGAAGGCGGCCTGCCGATCGGTGTGCAGCTCGTCGGCAAGCGTGGTCATGACGGTCGGCTGCTGCGCACCGCGCGCTGGCTGGCGCGTGCCGTTGCGGAGGAGAATGAGGAGGGCTAGTCGAAAGCCGAGCCGCCGCTGCTTCTCCGCTCGACTTGGTGCTTGATCGGCGGCAGCGAGAGGACGTACTCCGCGATCGCGCCAAGGTCCTCGTCGCTCAGGTGGCTGTAGCTGTCGTCGACCGCTTCGGCCATGACGCCCTGCAAGTTGTCGAAGTCGGGCTTGAAGCCGCTCTTCAGAAGGTAAGCCAGGTCGCTCTCGGTCCAGCGCCCGATGCCGGTCGAGCCGTCGGGCGTGATGTTCGGTGCCAGCGCGCCCTCCGGCCCGTCCTTGGTGCCGGCGTACCAGAGCTCGCGGTCGAGCGCGCCGAACATGTTGCGTGGCGTGTGGCACTCGCCGCAGTGGGCCAGAGCGCTTGCCAGATAGGCACCGCGGTTCCAGCGCGCAGAACGCTCCGGATCGGGCTCGAAGCGGCCGGGTTCGAAGAACAGCCATTTCCAGGGCATCATGAGGATGCGCCAGCCGAACGGCGGCGTGATGTCATGCGGCCTGTTGGCCTGGCGTACCGGCGCCAGCGTATCGAGATAGGTCTTGAGGTCGGCCACGTCGGCGTCGGTCATCAGCGTGAAGGAGGTGTAGGGGAAGGACGGAAAGTAGTGCGAGCCGTCGGGCGCGATGCCCTGGTGCAGCGCCCGCTTCAGGTCCTCGACGCTCCAGCGGCCGATGCCGGTCTCCGGGTCCGGCGTGATATTAGGGCTGTAGAAAACCCCGAACGGCGTCTTGAGCGCCCGTCCGCCGGCGAGCGGCGCGCCGCCGTTCTTGCTGTCGGTGTGGCAGCTATAGCAACCGCCCGCGTGAAACACCGCGGCGCCGCGCCGTGCCGCCTCGCTCTCGGCCCCGGACTCGTCTTGGGCAAGCGCCGCGCCGCCGCGTAGCAGACAGGCGGCGACCAGGCAAAGACACAATCGGCGAGCAGCGAGTCGGATGATCCTATCGCTCCTGCGGCAGTTTGTTTGACTCCAGCTGTGCAACGGCCTCTGTGCAATGGCTGGCGGCTGCGCGCTATTCCTTTTCCTCGCGATAGGGCTTGTGGCAGTTGCCGCAGGCCTTGCCGGTTTCCTGAAGCTGGGCGCCGATGGCGGCCATGTCGCCGCCCTCTGCGACCTGCGCCAGTTTTTCGGTCTGCGTGCTCAGATCATTTATCAAACCTTCGAACTTCTCCCACTCCTGCCAGATCTCGGGCTTGGCGCGGGTCTCGCCGACGCCGCTGCCTTCAGGGAAGACGTCCGTCAGCATCAGGCTGGTCGCATGCAGCGCCTGGGCGTGCGTCGAGACGTGCGGCCCGTAGGAGACTTCGCCCTTGATCACCGAGGCGATCGAGCCGATGTGCGCGCCGAGTGCGCTCATCACCATTCCGCGGTACTTGACGACGTTGGCCGGGTCATCGGCGGCCTGGGCCGCGGCGACGCCAGTGATGACGGCCGCGGCGGCGGCCAGGCCGATCAGCGCGCGCCGGCTACGGGTCCTTGCGACGGTCATGGTGATCTCCCCTGTTTCTGTTGTTTGCTGGTAGCTGGTGGCGGCAAGCTTGTCCCGGAGTTCGCGTGCACGTCAACCGTTCGGCGGTTACTCGGCCGTGCCCTGGGAGCGCTTAGGGCGTACGCCGCGGCATGGCGCGCGTCCGGCGCTGGAAGGCTGGAATCAGCCGTCGGCCTGGGCTGCGGCGATGCTGACCTCGACGCCATGGACGCTGCTGCTGTGGCCCATGTCCGTTGGCATGCCGGGATTGAGGCAGTTCACATTCGTGTGAGTAGGCGCCCCCTTGGGCCAGCGGCCCTTGTGGCTGAGTGCGCTGCCGGGCGCCACGCTGTCGCTCTCCTCGACCAGCAGCACCAGGCGCCCGGTCTCGTTGGCCAGCTCGGCCCGGTCGCCGGCCTTGAGGCCGAGCGCCGCCGCGTCCTTCGGGTGCAGGGTCACCCGCGGCGGTCCCATCTTGGCCTGCACGCCGGGGTCATTGCCGTAGCTGTCGTTCATCAGCCACTTGCTGGCCGGCGACAGCAGGCGCAGCTTGCCCGGTGCCGGCCGCGGGTCGGCCATGGGCTGCGGCACGCGCGGGTGTCCCTCGGCCTCGGCCGCAGCCGAGGCGATCTCGATCTTGCCGGACGGCGTCGGGAAGGCGAGGTCGGCGAACTGGATGACCGGCTCGTCCCAGGGATCGATGGTGCCCTTTTCGGCGAGCGCGTCGAAACTGATGCCAAGGCCCGAGCGCGCCAGCAGCTGGTCGATCATGGCGCGATCGCTCTCGTAGAGCTCCGGCTCGTTGTAGCCCATGGCCTTGGCCAGGCGGCGGAAGATCTCCTGGTTGGGCAGCGCCTCGCCGGCCGGCTCCTGCGCCTTCACCTGGGCCGAGACCGTGAGGTGGAAGTAGGGCACCACCAGGTCGTCGAATTCCAGGAAGCTGGCGGCCGGCAGCACGACGTCGGCATAGTCGGCGGTGTCGGTCTGGAACAGATCGATCACCACCGTAAAGAGGTCCTCGCGTTCGAGCGCCCGGTGCAGGGCCTCCTGACGCGGCGCTGAGGCGGCGACGTTCATGTTCCAGGAGAAGAAGGCCTGCGTGCGCTCTGGATCGGCCAACGCGTCCGCCAGCTCCATGTGGCCGATGCTGGCTGCTGGTCCCCTGCGCAGGTGAGGCGCATCGAGGTAGTCGCCGCCGATGCGCCGCGGGCCGGCGCCGTTCAGGTAGTAGAGGCCGGCGCCCGGCTTGCCGAAGTTGCCGGTCGCCGCCGGCAGCAGCGCGCAGGCGCGCATGACGTTGCCGCCGCGCG
>JBHJOF010000273.1:0-11107 GCA_050330055.1 Kiloniellales bacterium | reverse complement strand
CGCGCTGGCGACGTCGCAGGTGAGGCCAAGCCCGCCGGTCTCCATGGCGACCGCGGCGACGCCCTCGGCGTTCACGTCGAGCACCGTGACCTTGGCGCCGGCCCGTGCCAGAAAGCGGGCGGTCTCGGCCCCCAGGCCGGAACCGCCCCCGGTGACGATCGCGCCTAACCCTTTGACCTCCATCGCCCTGCCCCTCTCTGCAATGGCCCCAAAAGACAATGGCCCGAAAAGCGGACGGCTTCATAGCAGACCGGACCCGGCCTGGCGAGCGGGCCCTGGGAGGAGCGCGCCTAGGGAGATTGCCGGACGGCCGGCCGCGGCCCATATTTCCCCTCATGACCGGTAAGGACGTGATCCCTTACGACCCCGTCGTCTATGCCCAGGACCGGGCCACGGTCGAGGCCAGCTTCTGGCACAAGCTGCGCAGCAACCTGGGCCGCGTGCCCTTCCTGGACGAGGCGCTCGCCGCCTACTACTGCGCGCGCGACCGCGAGACGCCGACCCGGGTCAAGGCGGTGCTGATGGGGGCCCTGGCCTACTTCGTGGTGCCGACCGACATAATCCCGGACTTCGTCGCCTGGGTCGGCTTCACCGACGACGCGGCAGTGCTGGCCATCGCCATCCAGGCGGTGGCGCCGCACATCAAACCCCGGCATCGGGAGCGCGCCCGCCAGATGCTGGCCCAGGAGCAATTGGACGCCGAAGCCCAGGGCTCCGGCAGCGCCTGACGGTCGGCCAGCCCCTTTCCCGTTTGTCGCCTTCCCTTTTTTCAGGGCTCCTCTCCGCAGTTTGACACGACAGCCGACCCGGCCTGATGTATGCTAGTAAGAAGGCGGCAAGCTGCCGCTGGGATAGCCGCAATGGTTGTCACACATCCAGGACCGGAGCTGCGCGCATGAACGAGCCGGAAGAACTCGACCTGTCGCAACTACGCCGTTTCATGGTCGATCTGATTGCCGCTTACGCACAACTAAGCGTTGAGCAAATTAGAAAGGATTGCCTGGACGAGCGCGTCATGGCGGCGATGGCCCGGGTGCCCCGGCACCACTTCGTGCCTGTCGAGATACAGGGCTTCGCCTATGCCGATGGGCCCCTTCCCATAGGTTGTGGCAAAACCATATCTCAACCCTTCATGGTCGCACTCATGACCGACCTGCTGGGGATCGAGCCAAACGACCGGGTGCTCGAAGTCGGCACCGGCCTCGGCTACCACGCGGCGATCATGGCCGAGCTGGCGGATCAGATTTATTCGGTCGAGATCATCGAAGAGCTGGCCGAGAGCGCGCGGCGGCGGCTCGACGGGGCCGGCTACACCAACATCCAGTTCCGCGTCGGCAACGGCTACTACGGCTGGCCGGAGCACGGCCCCTTCGACAAGATCCTGGTGGCCTCGGCCTGCGAGCTGATGCCGCCGCCGCTGCTCGAGCAGCTCAAGCCAGGCGGGCGCATGGTGATCCCCTGCGGCCTGGCGCAGCAGCAGTTCCTGCTGCTGGTCGAGAAGAGCTCGGCCGGGCGCATCTCGACCCGCGAGATCATGCCGGTTATCTTCGCCCCCATGATCATCAGCCACTAAAGCGGTCGCGGACGCAGGTCGCACGCCTGGCTC
This sequence comes from Kiloniellales bacterium, assembly GCA_050330055.1. GTDB lineage: Bacteria > Pseudomonadota > Alphaproteobacteria > Kiloniellales > JAKSDN01 > JBHJOF01. The sequence continues at coordinate 9,501 of JBHJOF010000273.1, read as the reverse complement.
CCACCCTTCGAGACGCCCGCCTTCGCAAAGCTTCGGCGGGCTCCTCAGGGTGAGGCCGGAGAAGCTGCACTAGCACCGTCAAGCTGAGACCGCGAATCTAACCCCACCCTCATGCTGAGGAGCTCGCGCAGCGAGCGTCTCGAAGCATGGGCGGTCAACTCGGTCCGACGTCTCGAAAGGTGGGCAGCCGCTCACCCCGGCGGCTCGACCGGGGCCGGCGGCGGGTGGCCGACGGCGGCCTCGCGGCGGGCGATGTAGAGCGTGGCGCCGACGATGATGGCGGCGCCGGCGAGCGTCCAGAGGTCGGGGAGCTCGTCGAAGGCCAGGTAGCCGATCAGGCCGGCCAGCAGCAGCTTCGAATAGTCGAAGGGTGCCACGAAGGTCGCCTCGCCCACCTTGTAGGCGCGGATGATGAGGAACTGGGCGCCGGCTCCGAGCACGCCCATGGCGACGAGCCAGAGCCACTCTCCGGGGCTCGGCGCGCGCCAGGTGAAGACCGCGAGCGGCGCGATCAGCAGGGTCGCGCTGAACGAGAACCAGAACAGCAGCGACAGAGCCGATTCCTCGGGCGGCAGGCGCTTCACCAGCGTCGAGGCGACGGCAATGCCAAAGGCCATGCCGAGGGCACAGAGTACGCCCAAGTTGAGCGTGCCGGGATCGAAGCTGCCGACAAAGCCGCCGGCACTGGGCCGCAGCATAACCAGCACACCGAGGAAACCGACCACGGTCGCGCTCCAGCGCCGCCAACGCACCGTCTCGCCCAGCAGCAGCACCGCCAGCAGGATGATGAAGAGCGGCGTGGTGAAGGAGAGCGCCGTGAAGTCGGCGAGCGGGATCAGCGTCAGGCCGGTGAAACCGGCCACCACCGCGGCGCCGCCGAAGATGCCGCGCAGCAGATGCAGGCCCGGCCGCCGGCTGTAGAGCAGCCGTGGACCGGCGCGCCAGACCAACGGCAGGAGCGCCAGAAGCGCGATCCCGGTGCGCAGGAAGGCAAGCTGGAAGGGATGGAAGTCGGCGGCACCGAGCGCCTTGACCAGCGCGGTGTTGAGGGTGAAGCCGGTGGCCGCGCCGATCATCCAGAGCGCGCCGCGTCGGTTCGGCGAGAGCCGCAGCCAGGCAGCCCGCAGGCCGGCGGCGGCGCTCTCGCCCACTCTGGTTCAGTCCCGGCCCAGGGTCGAATGGCCGGCGGCTTCGCGGGCCGCCTCGGCGACCGGCCGCTCGCGCGCCACCTGGGCCTCGCGGCGCGCAATGTAGATCGCCGCCGCCGCGATCACCGCCGCACCCAGCCAGGTCCAGAGGTCCGGCAGCTCGCCGAACAGCAGGAAGCCGAGCACCGCCACGAAGGGCAGGCGCAGATAGTCGAAGGGCATGACCGCCGAGGCATCGGCCCTGGCATAGGAGCGGGTAAGCGCGATGTGCGCCACCGCGGCGACCAGGCCGAGCGCCAGGAACAGCAGCAGGCTCCAGCCGTCCGGCCAGCGCCAGACGAAGAGCGCCGGCACCAGCGACAGCGGCGTCAGGATCAGGTTCATGTAGACGACCACGACGGCCGGCGGCTCGGTGGCCGAGAGCGACTTGACGATCAGCGCCGCCACCGCCATCAGCGCGGCGGCCAGAATCGGCAGTGCCATGGGCCAGGTGACCTCGGCGAAGCCCGGCCGCACGATGATCAGCACGCCGAGGAAGCCGACGATGGTGGCGCTCCAGCGCCGCAGCCGCACCACCTCGCCCAGCACCAGGGCGGCGCCGATGGTGACGAAGAGCGGCACCGTGAAGTTGAGCGAGATCGCCTCGGCCAGCGGCAGGAGGGCGATGGCATAGAACCAGCAGACCATCGAGAGGAAGCCGATGGCGGCGCGCCACAAATGGGTGCCGAGCCTTTGCGTACGCAGACCTGTCACGCCGACCCGCGACAGCCAGGGCAGCATGAAGGCAAGCGCAAAGACGTTGCGGAAGAAGGCGATCTGCAGCGGCTCGAAGTCGGCCGAGAGGTAGCGGATGATGGTGTTCATCACCGCGAAGCCTAGGGCGGCCGCGGCCATGTAGAGGGCGCCCTGGGCGTTGGCGGAGAGGCGCCCCGCCGCTGCGGCGCGTAGCTCGAATTGGGCCATGGGAGCCGGCAGCTTACGGTCTTCGCCAAACCGGCACCAGCAGCCCCTCTGCAGGGCTGCCATGCGCAGAAGCACCGGGCCGGGGCCAGGGGGATCGGCCTGATACACCGCTGAAACCCTGCAGCGCCTGCCGTCGTCGCCGGGACCGCGTTATGCTGCCGCTGATCTGCGCAAGACTCACCCGCGGAAGGATCGACCCATGGGATCAAAGGACGGGAGACTGACGGCCTAGGGGCTCAAAGACAGCCGGGGCGTACCCGTTTCGACGGACGACCCGGCCCTGCTTGCCAGGCTGGAGGCGGCGCACGAGCTGTTCCTCACCTACCGCGGCGACCCGATCGCCGAGATCGACAAGGCCCTGGCCGAGGACCCGGATTTCGTCATGGGCCATTGCTTCAAGGCCGGCCTGCTGACCCAGTCCATGGAGACCCGCATATACGACGCCATGCTGGCCAGCGTGGTGGCGGCCGAACGCCTCGCCGGGCAGGCGAACGAGCGCGAGCGCGGCCACATCAAGGCGCTGCGCGCCTGGGTCGACGGCGACTTCCACGGCGCCGTGGAGCATTGGGAGGCGGTGCTGGTCGGCTATCCGCACGACCTGCTGGCGCTGCAGCTCGCCCACCTGTCCGACGTGCTGCTGGGCGACACGGTGAACCAGCGCGACCGCGTCGCCCGCGTGCTGCCGACCTGGGACGAGAGCCTGCCCGGCTACGGCTACATTCTGGGCCTCTATGCCTTCGGGCTGGAGGAATGCCGCGACTTTTCGCAGGCCGAGGAGGCCGGCCGCCGCGCCGTGGCGAGCAACCCCAAGGACGCCTACGCGATCCACGCCGTCGCCCACGTCATGGAGATGCAGGGCCGCCAGCAGGGCGGCATCTGGTGGATGACCAGCCGCGAGGCGGACTGGGCCGACGGCAACTTCGCCAACCATCTCTGGTGGCACCTGTCGCTGTTCCACCTCGACCTCGGCCAGATCGAGCGGGTGCTTGATATCTACGACACCAGGCTGCGCTCCGGCGATCCGACGCGCGGCGAGAAGTACGAGGAGCTGGACGCCACGGCGCTGCTGTGGCGGCTCTATCTGCTCGGCGTCGACGTCGGTGGCCGCTGGACGGACCTGGCCGACAAGTGGGAGCCCTCGGCGGCCGACACGCTCTACGCCTTCAACGACGTGCACGCCATGATGACCTTCGTCGCCGACGGCCGCACGGCCGCGGCCGAGACCGTGCTGAACGCCAACGAGCGCTACGTCGAGCACGCCAACGACGCCAACGTGGCGATGAGCCGCACCATCGGCCTGCCCTTCTGCCGCGCCCTCAGGGCCTTCGCCGAAGGCCGCTACGACGAGGCGGTCGAGCGGCTGCTACCGATCCGCTACCTGACCAACCGGCTGGGCGGCAGCCACGCCCAGCGCGACATCATCGCCCTCACCCTGCTGGAATCGGCGCTGCGCGCCGGCCAGGCGGCGCTTGCCCGGGCGCTCGCCTACGAGCGAACGGCGCTCAAGCCGAGCAGCCCGCAGAACTGGACCCTGGCCGCCCGCGCCCTGGAGCAGCTCGGCGACAAGGAGGGCTGCCGGCGAGCGCGGGCGAGGGCGGAATCGCTGCTGATCCAGTGAGCCGAGGCCGCCGGCCCGGCTTGAAGCAGCCCGGCCTTCGCCATAGGCTGCCGGCGAGCGACCCTCATGCTTCGACACGCTCAGCATGAGGGGCTTGTGCCGAACCGGCACAAGCCCTCCTCACCCTGAGCCTGTCGAAGGGTGAGGCATCCTGCGACGACGAGGGGCCAGACCGGCCCCTGAGGGAGAACCTGCATGACCGCGCCGCTGTGGCAGCCGTCGAGGGCGCGCATCGAGGGCGCCAATCTGACCGCCTTCATGGCTCGGGTCGCGCGCGACTGGGGCGTGACGACGAAGGACTACGGCGGGATCTACGACTTCTCGATAAGCGAGATCGAGAAGTTCTGGCAGTCGGTCTGGGAGTTCTGCGGCGTCATCTCGGAGGCGCGCGGCGACATCGTCCTCAAGCACCCCGACAAGATGCCGGGCGCCCAGTTCTTCCCCGACGCGCGGCTCAACTTCGCGCGCAACCTGCTGCGCCGGCGGGGCGCGGGCGACGCCATCCTGTTCTGGGGCGAGGACCAGGTGAAGCGGCGCCTCTCGTGGGACGAGCTGCACGACCGCGTGGCGCGAACGGCGCAGGCGCTGGCCGCCAAGGGTGTCGGCCCGGGCGACCGGGTGGCCGGCTTCATGCCCAACATGCCGGAGACCGTGATCGCCATGCTGGCGACCGCGGCGCTGGGCGCCATCTGGTCGTCCTGCTCGCCCGATTTCGGCGCGCAGGGCGTGCTCGATCGCTTCGGCCAGATCGAGCCCAAGGCCCTCTTCTGTCCCGACGGCTACTACTACAACGGCAAGGCGCACGATTCGCTGGCGCGAGTCGCCGAGTTCACGAAGGAGCTGCCCACGGTCAAGACCGTGGTGGTGGTGCCCTACGTGCAGGCGCAGCCCGATATCGCTGGGTTGCAGCAGGCGGTGCTGTTCGACGACTTCATCGCGAATCAGCCGGGCGGCGCCGTGCCCTATCAGGCCATGCCGTTCAACAGCCCGCTCTTCATCATGTTCTCCTCCGGTACCACGGGCATGCCCAAGTGCATCGTGCACGGCGCCGGCGGCACCCTCTTGAAGCACCTCTGCGAGCTGGTGCTGCAGTGCGACGTCAAGCCGGGCGACCGCGTGTTCTACTTCACCACCTGCGGCTGGATGATGTGGAACTGGGTGGTCTCGGCGCTGGGCGCCGAGGCGACGCTGCTGCTCTACGACGGCTCGCCGTTTCATCCCGACGGCAACATCCTGTTCGACTACGCCCAGGCTGAGAGGATCACGCTGTTCGGCACCTCGGCCAAATACATAGACGCGCTCGGCAAGTCTGGGCTCGAGCCCAGGAAGACGCACGACCTGTCGGCGCTCCGCCTCGTCACCTCGACCGGCTCGCCGCTGGTGCCGGAGGGCTTCGACACCATCTACAGCCGCGTCAAAGAGGACGTCTGCCTGTCGTCGATCGCCGGCGGCACCGACATCATCGGCTGCTTCGTCGGCGGCAACCCGATCGGCGCGGTGTGGCGCGGCGAGATCCAGGCGCGCTGCCTCGGCATGGCGGTCGCGGTGTTCGACGAGACCGGCCAGCCGCTGCGCGGCCAGAAGGGCGAGCTGGTCTGCACGAAACCCTTCCCCTCCATGCCTGTCGGCTTCTGGAACGACCCGGACGGCAAGCGCTATCGCGCCGCCTACTTCGAGTCCTTCCCCGGCGTCTGGACGCACGGCGACTACGTCGAGCTCACCGAGCACGACGGCATCATCATCTACGGCCGCTCTGACGCGACGCTCAACCCCGGCGGCGTGCGCATCGGAACGGCCGAGATCTACCGTCAGGTCGAGCGCCTGAAGGAGGTCGAGGAGGCGCTGGTGATCGGCCAGGACTGGGACGGCGACGTGCGCGTCGTGCTGTTCGTCAAGCTGCGCCCCGAGGTGAGGCTCGACGACGCCTTGGAGAAGCGCATCAAGACGCAGATCCGCGAGGGCTGCACGCCGCGCCACGTGCCGGCCAAGGTGGTGCAGGTGGCCGACATCCCCCGCACCAAGTCGGGCAAGATCGTCGAGCTTGCCGTGCGCGACGTGGTGCACGGCCGCCCGGTCAAGAACAAGGAGGCGCTGGCCAATCCCGAGGCGCTGGAGCTCTACAGGGACCTGGCGGAGCTGCAGGCCTAGCTGGCCAGTAGTCTAGCACCTTTTGTTCGCTATCATTTGTTGCAACGGACTGTTACGCTGGCCAGTCAAGCACCAGACAGCCTGGGCCCGGAGCAATGAGCTTACTGGATATCTGGCGCAACGATCCCAGCCAGCTTGATCCTTACAGAGTGCGCCAAATAGTGAGCTTCGCCGGCAACGGCGTTCTGTCGGACGGGAACTTCACATCGAACGAGTTCAGGGAGTTCCTTTCCTACGTAGACAGTCAAAAGCTGTTCGTTTACGTCCGCAACTGCCTGGGCGAGAAGTTCGAGCGCAGCGGCTTCGTGCTGCAGGACCTGGTCAACGAGCTTGGCCGGCGCCTCGACTACAAGGTGATCAACGGCCGCTATCGCGGTTCGGTGCAGTCCATCGGCCACGACGGTCTGTGGGAGGCGCCGTCGGGCTGGAAGCTGGTCATCGAGGTCAAGACCACGGACACCTACCGCGTCGACCTGGAGGTGCTGGCGCGTTACCGGATGCAGCTGCGCGAGCAGGGCCAGCTCGACGACCGAAGCTCGATTCTGATCGTCGTCGGGCGCCAGGAGACCGGCGACCTGGAGGCGCAGATCCGCGGCTCGCGCCACGCCTGGGACATCCGCCTGCTGAGCGCCGACGCCCTGGTCAAGCTGGTCAGCCTCAAGGAGGAAGGCGACGCGGCGACCGCCGAGCGCATTCGCAGCCTGCTGCTGCCGAACGAGTACACCCGGCTCGACAGCCTGATCGAGATCGTCTTCGACACCGCCGAGGACGGCCGCGAAGCGGGCGACGCGCACTGCGCGACCAAAGATAGCTCGGGCCGGGTCCTGACCGCAGGCAAGGCGCGCCGTCAGAAGCTGGCCGAGCGCAGCCCCGAGCAGAAGCTGAGCGACCTGCGCGCCCGCGTCATGCAGGGCTATGCCGCGAGCCAGAAGGCCGGCCAGTTCAAGAAGAGCAAGCTGCAGTACTGATCAGCGCCGTTTGGTGTCGCTCTCCCCGGCGCGAGCGCCGGGGGCGGCCTGCGTCATGCGATGACCGGCATCACGGGCGCGGCGCGGCGGCTCAGCAGCTCGGCGCCGTGCTCGCGGATCACGATGTTCTCCTCGTGCACCATGAGCTTGCCCGGAGCGAAGGCCATGCCCGGCTCCAGGGTCAGCACCATGCCGGGCGCGAGCGGCGTGTCGTCGCCCGGCCGGTTCGAAGGCCACTCGGTGAGCTGCATGCCGAGCCCGTGGCCGAGCCGGCCGACGTCGTTGCCGAGCGCGCCGCCGGCCTCCAGCACGGCCCACATGGCGGCCCAGAGGTCGGTGGTGGTGGCCCCGAGCCGGGCCGCGGCCAGGCCGGCCTCGGTCGCGGCGTAGGTCACCTCGTAGGCGCGCCTCGCCGCATCCGACGGCGGCCCGAAGGCGAAGTTGCGGTCGAAGTCGCAGAAGTAGCCGTCGTAGGTCGTGCCGGTGTCGATGATCAGGATGTCGCCCTCTCCCACGATGCGGTCGGTCGGGCCCATGATGATGTTGTCGTAGCCGCCCGGACCCGAGGCACCGATCAGATAGGGCGAGCCGTCGGCGCCGCGCCGCAGCAGATCGATCTTGAGCGTGCCGCAGATCTCACGCTCGCTTTGCCCGATAGCGATTGCGTCGGGCAGCGCCTCGAAGGCGTCGGAGGCGAGCTGGCAGGCGTAGCGGATCTTGTCGATCTCGGCCTCCGACTTGACCACACGCAACTGCCGCAGAAGCCCGGTTGCATCGACGACGGGCGTGGGCGACAGGCGCTCGCACAGGCTGCGGAAATCGCCGGCCGGCATGCGCAGGTGGCTCTCGTGGCCGAGCGGGGCGGCGATGCGTCCCCGGCCACCGGTGAGCTCGCGCAGGGCCTGCAGCAGCAGGGAGAGGCCGTCGTCCTCCGGGCGCGGCGCCGGCCAGGTGCGGATGTCGTCGAGCCAGGTCGCGGCCATGCCGGCGGCGCCAATCTCGGGAATGACGGCGACCGGCTTGCCTTCGCGCGGCAGCAGCAGGAACCAGGGCCGCGTCGGGCTTTCCCAGAACTGGGTGTGGAAGCCGGAGAAGTAACGCACCTCCGGCTCGGCGGTAAGCAGCACGACGTCGATCCCGGCCGTCGCCATGAGGCGCTGCGCTTGCGCGGTTCGCCGCTCGTACTCGGCCTGCGGAAAGCCGCGCAGCGGTGGCGGGTTGTCGGTACCAGGCAAGTAGCGCTCCTGACGTGGTGGACCGATCGCTGCCCCCATGAAGCCCGATCACGCCGGCGATGGCCAGCGCCAAGGCCGTTAAGCCCTGCTTAAGCAGGCCGGCGGAAACTCTGCGCTTTCACGCCGCCGCCCCGTGCGGAAAAGGGCGGCGCGTTGGAGCGACTTCGTCATGTGCCGCTGGCTGGCTTACTGTGGCGACCCGGTCTTTCTCGACCAGCTGATCTTCCAGCCGGAGAACTCTCTGATCAGCCAGAGCCGGCGGGCGCTGCAATCGATCTCGCCGACCAACGGCGACGGCTTCGGCATCGGCTGGTACGATCTCAAGCCCGAGCCCGGCCTCTACCGCGACATCCTGCCGGCCTGGGCCGATCCCAACCTGCGCTCGCTCTGCGCCCAGATCCGCTCGCGCCTGTTCTTCGGCCACGTGCGCGCCTCGACCGGCACGGCCACGGCGCGGGCCAACTGCCATCCCTTCCAGCAGGGCCGCTGGCTGTTCATGCACAACGGCGCGATCGGCGGCTTCGAGGCGCTGCGCCGCGACCTCATGCTGGCGCTGACGCCGCAGCACTTCCGCCAGCTGCAGGGCACCACGGACAGCGAGCTCTTCTTTCACCTGATGGCCGGCAACGGGCTGGACGACGACCCCGAGGGCGCCTTCGCGCGCACGGTCGGCCAGGTGCTGGCCATGATGCGCGCGGCCGAGGTCGACGAGCCGCTGCGCATGACCGCGGCGCTGAGCGACGGCCAGAGCATCTACGCCCTGCGCTACGCCAGCGACGAGGCGGCGCCCAGCCTGTTCTACGGCTGCGGCGTGCAACCGCACGGCTGCGACGGCAAACCGGTGGGCGGCTGCGAGTCGGCGGTGCTGATCCTCTCCGAGCCGCTCGACAGCACGCAGAACGGCTGGCACGCGGTGCCGCAGTCGCACCTGCTGATCGCCGGCGGCGGCGCGGTGACGGTGCAACCCTTCGCACCCGCCTACGTGTAAGTCCGGCGATCATCCGGCGAGAACAAGACAGACTTCGCGTTGTCCGCTGCGCGGATGCCCCCCTCCCTGCCCTCCCCCTCAAGGGGGGAGGGATAGCTATGGCGACGGCTGCACTTCATCTGCCTCCCCACTTGAGGGGGAGGCGGCGCGAAGCGCCGGAGGGGGGCTGGCGCGAAGCGCCAAAAGAGTTGGAACGGCTCTATACCGCTCCCTTAGGCCGTCAGGCTCGCGCCATCGAGCGGCGCGCGGCGCGCAGGCTGGCGATGTTGGCGGCCAGGATCAGCGCGCCGCCGAGGAAGACCCAGGGATCGAGCGCCTCGGCATAGAGCAGCATGCCGACCCAGGCGATCAGCGGCAGGCGCAGGAAGTCCAGCGGCACCACCAGGGTCGCATCGGCCAGGCGCAGCGCCTGCGCCATGCAGAAGTGGGCCGA
>JBHJOF010000272.1:0-26973 GCA_050330055.1 Kiloniellales bacterium | reverse complement strand
TCAATGTGCGCCTGCTGCCCATGACCATCGCCATCCTGCCGCTGCTGCGCGCCCGGGGCATGCCGCGCTGGGCCTACTACGTGACGGCGCACTGGATCGCGGTGACCGCCTGGGCCGCGGCCATGCGAGTCTGCCCGCGCCTGCCGGCGGCCGAGCGCCTGCCCTACTTCGCCGGCCTGGGCGCCATGCTGTGGGCCGTCACGCTCGGCACCACGGCGCTCGGCTTCGCGCTGGCCGGCGCGGTGCCGCTCTATGTCACCCTCGGCCTGGTGTTCCTCAACCCGATCTACTTCATGCTGGTCTTCGCCGAGGACGTGCGCCACCGGCCGCGCGTCGTGGCGCTGCTGCTGGGCGCGCTGCTCGGCCCGCCGCTCTACCTGCTGACGCCGGACTGGAGCCTGCTGCTGGCCGGCCTGGTCGCCGGCACCGCCGCCTTCTTCATCACCCGAGCGGGGCAGAAGCAGAGTGACTAGCTGGGCGTCCGACTGGCCGTTCCTCTGGCCCTTCGTGGTGATGACCGCGGCAGCGCTGGCGACCTATGTCTGGCGCGCGCTGGGCGTGGCGCTGTCCGGCCAGATCGATCCCGAAGGCGCCGTCTTCGAGTGGGTCGGCTGCGTCGCCTATGCGCTGCTCGCCGCCCTCATCGCCCGCATGATCGTACTGCCGGTCGGTCCCCTGGCCGAGACCGCGCTCTCGGCCCGCCTGGCCGCCGCGGTCGTGGCGCTGGCCATCTTCTTCGTGACGCGCAAGAACATCGGCCTCGGCGTCGCCGCCGGCGCCGGCGCCCTGGTGCTGCTCACCTGGGCGTTTTGATACCGCGAGCCGCTCGAAAGGATCTCACGCTATCGACATCCCCCTGACGTCATTGCCGGGCTTGACTCACGGCTGTCCGGTTAGCGCTCGTTCACACCGACCGTCATGGTCGGCGAAGGCCGACCATCCACGAGTTTCTTTCGTTGTGGCTGCAACCGGTGCCCGCCACGATCGAGGGATGCAGACAACTACGGCACTCTGAACTGATGCAGCGCGGCTCAACTACCCCGCCGAAAGCAACGACACGTGGATGGTCGGCCTTCGCCGACCATGACGGCAGAGGGGGACGATTCGCTGTCCAAGAATCCCCGAACAGCGTGCGGCGGGTACAAACCTACGCAGAAGCGGCACTCGCCAGGCCGTTAAACCGGACACCCGTGGGCTTGACCCGCCTGCGGGGCCGTAGCCCCTTTGTCGCCGCTTGCGAAATGGGCGCCATCCTTGGATCGAATCACCTTGACACCCGGACCCTCATATAAGTCCGGGCATGACAATTGGGTCGGGGAAAGCTGTCCTGGCCGCGATGGTCTAATTCGGAGACCGCTCTACCCCGCCGCTTCGAGCGCAGCGACGCCGGGCAGGGTCTTGCCCTCGAGCCACTCCAGGAAGGCACCGCCGGCGGCCGAGACATAGGTGAAGTCGTCGCTCACCCCGGCCTGGGCCAGCGCCGCCACGGTGTCGCCGCCGCCGGCCACGCTCAGCAGCTTGCCCTGGCGCGTAAGCGCCGCCGCGGCCTTGGCGACCGTCGCGGTGCCCCGGTCGAAGGGCGGCACCTCGAAAGCGCCCAAGGGCCCGTTCCACACCAGCGTGCGGCATTCGGCCAGGCGCCGCGTCAGGTGCTCGGCCGAGGCCGGGCCGATGTCGAGGATCATCCTGTCCTGCGGCACCGCCTTGACCGAGACCGTCTCGGTCGCCGCGCCCTTTTCCAGCGCGGCCGCGACCACCGCGTCGGTCGGCAGCACGATGTCGCAGCCGGCGGCCTTGGCGCGCCCGGCGATATCGCGCGCGGTGTCGGCCAGCTCGTGCTCGCAGAGCGACTTGCCGATCGCGACGCCGAAGGCGTTGAGGAAGGTGTTGGCCATGCCGCCGCCGATGATCAGCATGTCGACCTTGGCGACCAGGTTGCCCAGCAGGTCGAGCTTGGTCGAGATCTTGGCGCCGCCGACGATGGCGGCAACCGGCCGTTCGGGGTTGCCCAGCGCGCGCTGCAGGTGCTCCAGCTCCTCCTGCATCTGCCGACCCGCCGCGGCCGGCAGCAGATGGGCCAGGCCCTCGGTCGAGGCATGGGCGCGGTGCGCCGCCGAGAAGGCGTCGTTCACATAGAGGTCCCCAAGCTTCGCCAGGTCCTTCACGAAGCCCTGGTCGTTCGCCTCCTCTTCCTCGTGGAAGCGCAGGTTCTCCAGCAGCGCCACCTGTCCGTCGGCCAGGCCCTCGACCACCTTGGCGGCGGCCGGGCCGATGCAGTCCGCGGCGAAGGCGACCGGCTGGCCGCCGAGGGCCTGCGACAGCGCCGCGGCCACCGGCTTCAGCGACATTTCGGGCAGCGGCTTGCCCTTGGGCCGGCCGAAGTGGGACAGCAGCACCACACGCGCGCCGCGGCCGGCCAGGTCGCGGATGGTCGGCAGCGCCCGCTCAATGCGCGTCGCGTCGGTGACGCGGCCGTCCTGCATGGGCACGTTGAAGTCGACCCGCACCAGCACCCGCTTGCCCGCCACCGCCAAGTCGTCGAGGGTCTTGAATCGCTGCATGGTCCTGTCCCGCTTATGCTCTCAATGAAGGCGCCGTCGGCGGCGGAGTGATAGGAGAGCTTTGCCGGCGGCGCAAGCCGCGCTCTCAAGGAGGCACGGCGCAAGCCGGCGGGCGGCGGGAGCGGCCTAGTGACGGCGGCCGCGATTCGCGCCCGATTGACAGCGCGCGCGGCACGCCGCAGCCTTTGCCGTGAAACTGCGCACGAGCGCCATGGCCCGTAACTTCGCCCTCATCACCGGCGCCACGAGCGGGATCGGCGAAGCCTTCGCCCGCCTGCTGCCGCGCGAGACTGGCCTGCTGCTGACCGGCCGCGATCTCGATCGGCTGGCGGCGCTGCGCGACGAGCTGGGTGGAGCGGGGACGCGCGACCGCCGGGTCGAGATCCTGGCCGCCGACCTGGCGAGCGAGGCGGGCCGCGCCGCGCTGATCGAGCGCGCCGCCGCGCTGCCGATCGATCTCCTGATCAACAACGCCGGCCTCGGCCGCTTCGGCGCGCTGACCGACAACCCGCCCGAGAGCGAGCGCGCCATGGTCGAGGTCAACGTGCTGGCGCCGGTGCTGCTGACCCGCGCCCTGCTGCCCGGCATGCTGCAGCGCGCGCGTTCCGACGGCCGGCGCGCCGGCCTGATCGTGGTCGCCAGCACGGCGGGCTTTGCGCCGCTGCCCTATCTCAGCACCTATGCCGCGACCAAGGCCTTCGACCTGTTCTTCGCCGAGGGCCTGGCCGGCGAGCTGAAGCGCGAGCCGATCGACGTGCTGGCGCTCTGTCCCGGCGCTACCCGCACCAACTTCCAGGCGCGCGCCGGTGGCCTGCGCTATCCGGAAAGCAAGATGGCGAGCGCCGAACAGGTCGCGCGCGAGGGACTGGCCATGCTCGGCCGCAAGCCGGTGCACGTGGTGGGCGGCGGCAACCGGCTCTATACGGCGCTGACCCGCTTCGCGCCGCGCCGCCCGCTGCGCGACGCCACGCGCAGCTACATGCGGCGCGCCACCAAGCCGAGGAAGGCATGAGCGCGCCATGATCGGCCCCTTCAGCCGCGCCGCCTATGCGCTGGGCCAGAGTGCCCGGGTCGGCCTCTTCTGGGGCCAGTACCTGCTGAGCGCGCGCCTGACCACGCCGGTCAAGGCGCCGCAGCCGATCGAGGGCCCCTTTCCGGACCGTCAGCGCATTCTGGCCGACCTGCGCGCGCTCTTGGCGCGCGACCTGGCCAACATCGAGGCCGGCTACTATCGAATCCCGCACGACCTGATCGAATCGCCGGCCCGCGCGCTGGCCCAGGCGCGCGCCTACTTCACCGAACTGCGCGAGGTCGAACGGCGGCGCCACGCCCGCGCGCATGACGAACTGCTGCGCGACGAGGCTCTGCGCGAGGCCGGGCGAAACGGGCGCTATCCGCGCTACTACCTGCAGAACTTCCACTACCAGGGCGGCGGCTGGCTGTCGCCCGAGTCGGCCGCGCTCTACGACCACCAGGTCGAGGTGCTGTTCGGCGGCGGTGCCGACGCCATGCGCCGCATGGCCCTGGTGCCGCTCTACGATTTCCTGAGGGAGCGGCGCGTCGCCGGGACGCGGCTCGTCGATCTCGCCAGCGGCACCGGGCGCTTCCTCAGCTTCGTCAAGGACAACTATCCGCGCCTGGCGGTGACCGCGCTCGACCTGAGCCCGGCCTATCTCGCCGAGGCGCGGCGCCTGCTCAGGCCGTGGCGCGGCATCGATTTCGTCGAGGCGGCGGCCGAGGCAACGGGCCTGGCCGACGAGAGCCACGATGTCGCGACCTGCGTCTTCCTGTTCCACGAGCTGCCGCGCGAGGTGCGCCGCGCCGTGGCGGCCGAGGCCTTTCGCATCCTCAAGCCTGGCGGGCGCTTCATCCTGGTCGATTCGATCCAGCGCGGCGACGTGCCCGGCTACGACGGCCTGCTCGACTACTTCCCCGTCGCCTTCCACGAGCCCTACTACGCCGACTACATCCGCGACGATCTGGCGGGATTGTTCGAGGACGCCGGCTTCACCGTGCGCTCCACCGACATCGCCTACTTCGCGCGGATGATGGTGATGGAGAAGAGTTAGGGCGGCTAAGCGCGGCCTTTCTACCGCACCGCCGTCATGGTCGGCGAAGGCCGACCATCCACGAGTTTGTGTACGGCGGCATAGCTGTGGCGCGCTGCACCAGATCAAAGTGTCGCAGACGTAGGCCCAATTCGGGTTGGTACACCGGATCAGCCACAACGATAGAAACACGTGGATGGTCGGCCTTCGCCGACCATGACGGCCGGTGTGAACGAGCCCAAACTGGTCAGCCGCGGGTCAAGTCCGGCAACGACAAACAGATTTTGACACGGATGAACACGGATGAACACAAATTCAACAAGCAAGATAGCCGGTCGGGTTGGGCGTTACCCGACGAAGCGCGCAACGGCCAACAAGGGACGTCCCTTGACGTTCATCCGTGTTCATCCGTGTCAATTCTCGCTTGTTTCTCGCCCTTAAAGCTCGAGCTCCCAGGTCTGGCCGGCCAGGTCGTGGCCGAAGCTGTGGTGCGGCTCCTCGGCGACCAGCTTGAAGCCGGCCTTGACGTAGATCGCCCGCGCCGCGGTAAGCACGTCGTTGGTCCAGAGCGTGATCTTGCGGTAGCCCTTGCGGCGCGCGAAGCGGATGCATTCCTCGACCAGCCGCTTGCCGAGGCCGAGGCCGCGCGCCGAGGGCTCGACCAGCAAGAGGCGCAGCTTGGCGAGCTCGTCGGACTGGCGCACCAGGAAGACGCAGCCGACGTTGTCGCCGTCGCGCTCGGCGATCCAGCAGCGCTCCCACTTGGGATCGAATTCGCGCAGGAACTTGGCCGCGACCTCCGCCACCAGCGCCTCGAAGCTCTCGTCCCACTGATATTCCTGCGCGTAGAGCGCGCCATGGCGGGCGATCACCCAGCCGATGTCGCCCGGCTGGTGCGGGCGCAGGATGACCGGCGCGTGACGCGGCGGCTGGTCGCCCAGCAGCTCCTTGATGGTCGCCATGGCCTCGACCAGGCGCGCCTGGTCGGCCGGCGCGAGCTGATCCAGCATGGCGCCGACCTCGGCGCGCGAGCGCGCGTTGATGGTGGCAAAGATCTCCTCGCCGTCCGGCGAAAGCGACAGGATGGTCTGGCGCGCGTCGCTCTCGGACGGGCGGCGCGCGACCAGGCCGCGCTCCTCGAGCCCCTTGAGCAGGCGGCTCAGGTAGCCCGGGTCGAGGCCCAGCTCGCGCGCCAGCTCGCCGGCCGTAGTGGTCTCGTGATGAGCGATCTCGTAGACGACGCGCGCCTCGGTCAGGCTGAGCGGGCTTCCCAGCAGGCCCTCGTGCAGCACGCCGATCTTGCGGGTGTAGAAGCGGGTGAAACGCCGCATCGCCTCGACCCGCTCGGCGACTTCGCTCTGCGACATGACAACCGTCCCTCCGGGCAAGCTGGTCATTTCGTTGCTATTGTCCGCAAATTACTTGCTTTAGTCAACTATATCGCCTTAGCCCGCGTCACCATTGACAGGCTTGCCCGTGACAATGCTGAGTGACGGCCAGGTCGCAGAAGAGTGGAGCACCCGCCATGCCGATCGAGCTCTGGTTCGCCTTCGTCGTCGCCAGCACCATCCTGGTGACGATCCCGGGTCCGACCGTGCTGCTGGTGGTGAGCTATGCCATGGGCGCCGGGCGAAAGAGCGGCTGGGCCACGGTGCCGGGCGTGGCGCTCGGCGACCTCACCGCCATGACGGTATCGCTGGCCGGCGCCGGCGCAGTGCTGGCCACCTCGGCGACGCTGTTCACGATCCTGAAGCTGGCGGGGGCCGCCTATCTGGTCTGGCTCGGCATCCGCCTGTGGCGCGCCGACCCCGCGCCCGAGGCATTGGCCGCGCGGGCCAAACCCAAGGGCTTCCTCGCCATGTTCGCCAGCTCCTATGTGGTCACCGCGCTCAACCCCAAGGGCATCGTCTTCTTCATCGCCTTCGTGCCGCAGTTCGTGCTGACCGACCGGCCGCTGCTGCCGCAGTTCGCCGTCCTGGTGGCGACCTTCGTCACCATTGCCGCGGTCAACGTGGCGCTCTGGGCGATCCTGGCCGGCGAGATGCGCGCCCGTTTCCGCCGGCCCGGCGTGCTGCGCCTGATCAACCGGGTGGGCGGCAGTCTCCTGATCGGCGCCGGCGCCCTGACCGCGCTCGCGCGGCGCACGGGTTAGCAGTCGCAAGACGCCACAAATCACCCCCCTCCCTAACCCTTCCCGCAAGGGGGGAGGGAAAAATGGGGCTGCGCTAATAAGTTACTCCCTCCCCCTCGACGGGGGAGGGCCGGGGTGGGGGTGACAGCAGAGCGATGTGGACGGTCAGAGCGCTCGCGGGTAGACGCAAGTCTAGAACGGCACCCAGCTGGATTCGCGGGTGTAGTGCAGGTAGCCGACGTTGGCGCCGAGGCGCAGGCCGACGCCGGTGCGGATCGGCGCCAGCACGATGTTGCCGCTCTTCTGGTAGTTCACGCTGAGGCCGGCGATGAAGTAAGCGCTGCCGTCGACGCCGGGGAAGCGCTGAAAGATCTCGTCGTTGCTGCCGAGGTTGTAGACCAGTGTGAAGACCCGCGCGGCATGGCCGCCGAGGTCGAAGCCGATCGACGGCCCCTGCCAGTAGACCTGGACGCCGCCGCCGCCCTTGCGCTCGAGCAGGCCCTCACCGTAGCGCAGGCCGATGCCGATGGCACCGCTCGCCTCCTCGCCGGTGATGATGGCGTTGGGCCGGCCCTGGTCCTCGAAGACCTTCTCGATCGCCTTGGCCAGACCTTCGGTGGTCTCGCCGAAGAAGCCGCGCGCCTTGTCCAGTACCTCCTCCTGGCTGAAACCCTCGTCGGAGGCGGCCGGCGGCGTGGTCGCCCCGTTGTCCTGGGTACTGCTGTCCTGGGCGCGGCCGACCGGCGCCAGCGCGAAGGCCAGCAGGAGCACAAGCCCGGCGCAGCGGCCAAGGCGAACGAAACGGGTCATGCAACTCTCCCTCAGCAGTGGCGTCGGCTTCATATGGGCCCCCTTGCCAGGCAGTCAAAGCTGCGGCAGATGATAAATGCGTGGCAATCCCGGCAGTTCCACCGCCTCCTGGGGGCGGCCCGAAGCGATTTCTCGATTGAGCGGAACGATGCTCCCTGGTATGTTCCTATCAGGAATATTTTTTGCTTCACTTGAAATAGGCTCGAATCCCCTAGTCGTCGGGCCGGTCGTGGAGGGTCTCAGGGCATGTGCGGAATCGTAGGGCTGTTCACCAAGAACCCGGCGATCGAGGAGAAGCTCGGCGACTACCTCTCGTCCATGTTGATCGAGATGACGGATCGCGGCCCGGACAGTGCCGGCGTCGCTTTCTACCGCAAGCCCGTGGCGCAGGGCAGCATAAAACTCTCGCTCTTCGCCGCCGCGCCCAACTATCCCTGGCGCAGTCTGGGCGCTGACCTGGCGGAGGAGCTGGACGAGGCCGCCGAGATCGAGGTGCGGGCGAGCCATGCCGTGCTGGTGGTGCATGACGAGTTCGAGCGGGTGCACGCCTGGCTGCGCCACCATCGTCCCGAGCTGCGCATCATGTCGGCCGGCTCGAGCATCGAGATCTTCAAGGAGATGGGCCTGCCGAAGGACGTGGTGCGGCGCTTCGAGCTGCGCGGCGTGGCTGGCAGCCATGCGCTCGGCCACACCCGCATGGCGACGGAGAGCGCCGTCACCACCGAGCATTCGCATCCCTTTTCGACCGGCCTCGACCTCTGCCTGGTGCACAACGGCTCGCTGTCCAACCACAATCGCCTGCGCCAGGTGCTGCGCCGCAAAGGCATTACCTTCGAAACGGACAACGACAGCGAGGTCGCAGCCGGCTATCTGACCTGGCGCCTGCAGGAAGGCGACGGCCTCGACGAGGCCCTGGAGCGCGCGGTATCCGAACTCGACGGCTTCTACACCTTCGCCGTCGGCACCAGCGACGGCTTCGCCGTGCTGCGCGATCCCATCGCCTGCAAGCACGCGGTGCTGGCCGAGACCGACGACTGGGTCGCCATGGCGACCGAGTACCGTTCCATCGCCACCCTGCCGGGCGCCGACCAGGCACGGATCTGGGAGCCGGTGGCCGGCAGGGTCTATCACTGGAGCCGCGCCTGACATGATCGACATCGATCTGCAGTCGACCTCGCTGCGCGAGCTCAACAAACGCCTGCACGCGATCGCGCCGCAATCGAACGAGCGTGACTTCCGCGTCGTCAATCCGCACGGCGGTCATTCGCTGGCGGTCGGGCTCGATGCGCCGCTCAAGGTCGTGGTCGAGGGCCACGTCGGCTTCTACTGCGGCGGCATGAACAAGCAGGCCGAGATCGTGATCAACGGCCACGCCGGTCCGGGCGTGGCGGAGAACATGATGTCCGGCGTCGTGCGGGTGAAGGGCAACGCCTCGCAGATGGCCGGCGCCTCGGGCCACGGCGGGCTGCTGGTGATCGAGGGCGATGCCTCGTCGCGCTGCGGCATCTCCATGAAGGGCATCAACATCGTGGTGCAGGGCGCCGTCGGCCACATGAGCGCCTTCATGGCGCAGTCCGGCCATCTCGTGGTCTGCGGCGACGCCGGCCGCGACCTGGGCGACTCGATTTACGAGGCTCTCCTCTTCGTGCGCGGCGAGGCCGAGGGCCTGGGCGCCGACTGCATCGAGAAGGAGATGCGGCCCGAGCACCTGGAGACCCTGACGGGCCTCCTGGCCAGGGCCGAGATCAACGCCGATCCGCGCGACTTCCGGCGCTACGGCTCTGCCCGCAGACTGTACAACTTCAACGTCGACCACGCGGACAGCTATTGAGGCGCGTAGCGGATTTCGGCCCATGAGCAACGGCGAGGAAGGTTTCACCGGCGGCTGTCTCTGCGGCGCCGTGCGCTATGCCGTGCGCGGCCGGCCGACCTGGATCGCCCATTGCCATTGCCGGAGCTGCCGGCGGCAGACCGGCTCGGCCGTGGCGCCCTTCGTCGGCATCTCGCGCGCACAGCTCACTTGGCTGGGCGAGACGCCGCGCAGCCACCAGTCTTCGCCCGGCGTGACACGCAGCTTCTGCCCGCACTGCGGCACGCCGATCGCCTACGAGACCGAGCAACGCCCGGAAGACGTCGATCTCCATCTCGGCACGCTGGACGAGCCGGAGCGCTTTCCGCCGCGCTTTCACGTGCACGACGCGGAGCGTATTGCCTGGCTGCACATCGAGGACGGTCTGCCCCGCTATGCCGGCTCCAGCGACGGCGGCGGTCAGCCGGCCTGACGAGATGAGGCTTTGCCCCAATGAGGTCCTGCCATGACTGTTGATCCGCGCGCCCTGCGCCCCTCCGCGAGCTTTCCGCTGCACGTCGTGCAGGAGATCCAGCGCGCCGCCGACCAGGGCGTCTACGAGATCCGCGGCTTCGGCGGCAAGCGGCACGTGCCGTCGTTCGACGACCTGCTGCTGCTCGGCGCCTCCATGTCGCGCTATCCCCTGGAAGGCTATCGCGAGCGCTGCGACACCAACATCACGCTCGGCACCCGCTTCGCGGAGAAGCCGATCGAGCTCAAGATCCCCATTACCATCGCCGGCATGAGCTTCGGCGCGCTCGGCGCCCACGCCAAGGAGGCGCTCGGCCGCGGCGCCACCATGATGGGCACCAGCACGACGACGGGCGACGGCGGCATGACGCCCGAGGAGCGCGAGTCCTCGAAGATCCTGGTCTATCAGGTGCTGCCCTCGCGCTACGGCCTCAATCCCGACGACCTGCGGCGCGCCGACGCCCTCGAGGTGGTGGTCGGTCAGGGCGCCAAACCCGGCGGCGGAGGCATGCTGCTGGGCCACAAGATCACCGAGCGCGTCGCGCACATGCGCGACCTGCCGGTCGGCATCGACCAGCGCAGCGCCTGCCGCCATCCCGACTGGACCGGCCCGGACGACCTGACCATCAAGATCAACGAGCTGCGCGAGATCACCGACTGGCGGAAACCGATCTACGTCAAGATCGGCGCGACCCGCGTCGCCTACGACACCGCCCTGGCGGTCAAGGCCGGCGCCGACGTCATCGTGCTCGACGGCATGCAGGGCGGCACGGCGGCGACCCAGGACGTCTTCATCGAGCACGTCGGCATTCCGACCCTGCCGGCAGTGCGCCAGGCAGTCGCGGCCCTGCAGGAGCTCGACATGCACCGCAAGGTGCAGCTCATCGTCTCCGGCGGCATCCGCAGCGGCGCCGACTCGGCCAAGGCCCTGGCTCTCGGCGCCGACGCCGTCTCGATCGGTACCGCCGCGATGATCGCGCTCGGCTGCAACAAGCCGGTCTATCATGAGGACTACCACAAGCTCGGCACCGAGCCGGGCTACTGCCACCACTGCCACACCGGGCGCTGTCCGGTCGGTGTCACGACGCAGGACGCGGAGCTCGAGGCCCGGCTCAAGCCCGAGGCCGGCGCCAGGCTGCTGAAGAACTACCTCACCACCATGGTGCTGGAGCTGCAGACCCTGGCGCGAGCCTGCGGCAAGAGTCACGTGCGCAACCTCGAGCCCGAGGACCTGGTGGCACTCACCGTCGAGGCGGCCGCCATGGCGCAGGTGCCGCTCGCCGGAACCAACTGGATACCCGGCAAGTCCGGGTATTAGGATGTGCGGGGCGCCGCGATGCCGCGAAAAGGGGGGCACGCCGCGTGTTCGGTCATAGGACAAGCAGGGAGAGAGGGGAATGGCCAGCGATCTGGCGAAAGTCGCCAAGGACAGCAAGATAAAATACTTCCTGATAAGCTTCGTGGACCTCTTCGGCGTGCTGCGCGCCAAGCTGGTGCCGGCGCGGGCGATCGGCCAGATGCAGAAGGACGGCGCCGGCTTCGCCGGCTTCGCCACCTGGCTCGACATGACGCCGGCGCATCCCGACATGTTCGCCATTCCCGATCCCGACAGCCTGATCCAGCTGCCCTGGAAGCCGGAGGTCGGCTGGCTGGCCGCCGATCTCTGGATGGACGGCAAGCCGGTCGAGGCCTCGCCGCGCGTCGCCCTCAAGCGCCAGATCGAGAAGGCGGCCAAGTTGGGCTATCACATGAAGTCTGGCGTCGAGTGCGAGTACTTCCTGATCAACGCCGACGGCAACGGCATCGCCGACGAGCGCGACACCCAGTCGAAGCCCTGCTACGACCAGGCCGCGCTGATGCGCCGCTACGACGTGATCAGCGAGATCTGCGACTGCATGATCGCGCTCGGCTGGAACCCCTATCAGAACGACCACGAGGACGCCAACGGCCAGTTCGAGATGAACTGGGACTACGACGACTGCCTGGTCACCGCCGACCGCCACGTCTTCTTCAAGTACATGGTCAAGTCGATCGCCGAGAAGCATGGCCTGCGCGCCACTTTCATGCCCAAGCCCTTCTCGAACCTGACCGGCAACGGCTGCCACGCGCACGTCTCGGTCTGGGACAAGAGCGGCGGCAAGAACCTGTTCGAGGACGGCAGGGGCGATCTGGGTCTCTCGAAGCTGGCCTACAGCTTCCTCGGCGGCGTCGTGCATTCGGCCGACTCGCTGGCCGCGGTCTTCAATCCCACAGTCAACAGCTACAAGCGCATCGACGCCACCGTCACGCTGTCGGGCGCCACCTGGTCACCCAACGCGATCAGCTATTCCGGCAACAACCGCACCCACATGATCCGCATCCCCGATGCCGGCCGCTTCGAGCTGCGGCTGATGGACGGCGCCGCCAATCCCTACCTGCTGCAGGCGGGCGTGCTGGTGGCCGGCCTCGACGGCGTCGCCAACAAGCGCGATCCGGGCAAGCGGCTCGACATCAACATGTACGAGGAAGGCCACCGCCTGAAGCGGATCCGCCGCTT
The DNA here is from genome assembly GCA_050330055.1 of Kiloniellales bacterium. Taxonomy (GTDB): domain Bacteria; phylum Pseudomonadota; class Alphaproteobacteria; order Kiloniellales; family JAKSDN01; genus JBHJOF01. Next base: position 14,567 of record JBHJOF010000272.1, on the reverse strand, counting down.
GCCGCTCAATCTGCTCGACGCGGTGCGCCTGTTCGACAGCAGCAAGGTGCTGCGCGCCGGTTTCGGCGACGAGCTGGTCGACAGCTACGTCAAGCTGAAGCTCGGCGAGTGGAAGAGCTACTCCACCACCCTCAGCCAGTGGGAGCGCAACACCACGCTCGACTGCTGAGGGGGCTCGACTGCTGAGCGGCTAGCGCGCGGACGGTGTGACGGTAGACTGCGCGGGCGCGGGCTCCTCGCCGTCGCCCTCCTCCAACAGCACCTCGGCAGCCAGTTCGGTGGCCAGCGGCGAGGCCTGCGAGGTAACCGCGAAGCTCGGGCTCTGCTGCTGCAACGGCACGGCAGGGCGTCGAAGCATGCGGTAGAGCGCGAAAACTCCGACCGCAGCGCTAAATGCTGCCAAACTGAAGTAATAGCCTTGCGAGCCCAGCAGCGACATCACGCCCGAGGCCGCAAGCGGACCAAGGCTTGCACCCGCGCCATAGACAAAGGAGAGCCCGGCACTGGCCGCCACCATCTGGCGCGGCTCGAGCCAGTCGTTGAGATAGGCGACCACCATCGAGTAGGCCGGCATCAAGAGACCGCCGATCAGGAAGATGGCTGCGAAGTCGCTCCAGAACGGCAGCGGGCCAAAGGCTCCCGCCAGCAAGGCAAGCAACGCCGCCACCAGCATGACCGCGGTCAGCACGCTGCGCCGGTCAAGCCTGTCCGACAGGCTGCCAAGCGGCCATTGGAAGAGAATTGCGCCGATGAAGATTGCGGCGCCGAAGATAGTGATCTGCGGAATCGTGTAGTCGGCGTCCTTTGCGTAGACCGCGGCCAGGCCCCAGAGTGCACTCTGTGCCAGCCCGACCCCAGCGCAGGCGACGACGGCGAGCGGCGACTGGCGATAGAGCTGCCTTAGGCTGAGGCGTGACGGCGTGGCGAACTCGGGCGCGCTGCTGGCCGCGAGCAACATCGGCACCAACGCGAGTGAAACCAGCACCGACGCCAGAATGAACAGCAGGAAGCCCTCCGGATCGGCCAGGTTCAGCAGCAGTTGGCCGGCAGCCATGCCACTCAACAGCACGATCATGTAGAGGGACAGAACGCGACCGCGCGACTCGTTGCTGCTCTTGTCGTTCAACCAACTCTCGGAAACGATGTAGAGACCGATAGTGGCGAAGCCCGTCAAGTTGCGCATGGCGAACCAGGTCCAGGGCTCTACCGCCGCGGCATGGACCAGGACGGCCACGGAGGCGAGCGAAGCCATGGCGGCAAAGACGCGCACGTGGCCGACCTGCTTGATCAGGAGAGGCACGACGAAGGAGCCGAGCAGGAAGCCGGAGAAGTAGCCCGACATGATCAAGCCGGTGAGGACCGTGGGGAAGCCCTCCAGGCCGGCACGCACGCCGATCAGGCTAGCCTGCAGTCCGTTGCCCACCATGATGAAGCCGATGCCGACGAAAAGCACCCAGGTCGATCGAAGCGCTGCGATCATGGAATTCCTTGAGGGGCGTCCGCCGGCACCTTGGCCTGCTCCTGCTCGACCTGACTTGAGCACTTTCAGGCGAAGTGGAAACCGGTTCGCCGTCCGAAAATGCGACCCATCAAGACGTTACAGAGCATGGTCCGATTCGATCGGATCATGCTCTAGGTGGTTCGGCGCGCACGCGCTTGCCACAGGCCGACCGATTGGGTCGCCGTGAGGCAGATCGCAGCCAACGCTAGGTTACGCCCTCGGCCAGCACCACCGTACCCTTCGACGCGGCCAGGCGAAGCGGCAGGATATCCTGGTACTCCGGCGAGTCGTAGAAGCGCCGCGCCTGCTCCAGGCTGTCGAAGGCGAGGATCACCAGGCGCGGCACCGTCCAGTTGCCTTCCAACACCTCGATCTTGCCACCGCGCACTAGGTAGCGGCCGCCGAACTGTGCGATCACCGACGGCACTGCCTGGCGATAGCGCTCGAAGGCCTGGGCGTCCTCGACGTCAAGATGGGCGATCAGGTAGGCGGCCATGACGGGTCCTCGCTGCTCGGCGTGCGCAAGCGGCCAGTTTAGCGGCTTGTGCGGCGCTGTCTTAAGCCTTCGTTTTCTCCTGCTGCCTAGGATGCCGCTCTATCGGGACAGTCCATAGACCCTAGGTTGTCCCGTGCAGCCCAGGTAGGGTGAAGGAAGAGAGCCATGGATAGGCGAGACAGCCCCTCGCACGGCGCCGGCCTTGCCTGGCCCGGCGCCGACCAAGAGACCGCAGCCATCGAACAGGCCAAGGCGAGCCAGACGGCGATCCCCGCCGTCGAGGACGCGGTGCTGGTAAGCGCCGCCGCCGGCCTGACCAGCCTCAGCGAGTACGATCTCTTCCGCGCCGCCTGGCACCAGTGGCACGGCGTCGCCGCCAGAGAGCAGCGCCTGGAGCCGGCCTTCGCCCGCTATCTGCGCGACCGCAAGGCGCCCGGCTGGGTGCGGCACTTCGCCCGCCGGGTGATCAGACAGGCCAACGAGGGCACCCTGGACCCCACCGGGCTGCATCTCGAGGGCTACCGCCGCTGCGAGCCGCTGCCCGACCTGGGCTGCCGCTTCACCGCCGAGGCGCTCGGCGGACTCCTGCTGGCGCTGCTGGTCATCCTCTTCTAGCCCGCTCACGCCCTGGTGAGCTTGGATTCCCGGCGCAAGCCCCATATAGGCCTCAAGGGGCTTGGTGGGAGAAACGCCATGAGCAGCCAACGACTGACACGCCGCAGGATGGTGACCGCAGGGCTGGGCCTTGCGGCTCTGTCGACGATCCCGTCGCGCATGACCCCCTTGTCCGCCGCTGCCGCCCTGGTGCCGACGCCACGCCAGACCGAGGGGCCCTTCTATCCCGAGAGCCTGCCGCTCGACCACGACAACGACCTGCTGCAGGTCGAAGGGCAGGAGCGGCAGGCCGCCGGCACGCCGCTGCATCTGTTCGGCCGCGTCCTGACCGAATCCGCCCGGCCGCTGGCCGGCCTGCGGGTCGAGATCTGGCAGTGCGACGCCTTCGGCCACTACCACCATCCGCGCGACCGGGGCAGCGCTGACCCCGCCTTCCAAGGCTACGGCCAGACCGTCACCGCCGCCGACGGCGCCTATCGCTTCCGCACCATCCGGCCGGTCGCCTATCCCGGACGCACGCCGCATATCCATTTCGCCATATCCGGGTCCGGCATCGAGCGCCTCGTCACGCAGATGTACGTGGCTGGCGAACCGCAGAACGAGCGGGACTGGATACTGGGCCGCATCCGCGATCAGGCGGCGCGGGAGAGCGTCATAGTCGCCCTGGCGCCGGCGCCCGAGCTCGGGCCGGCGGCGCCCGAATCAGGAAGTTTGACCGGGACCTTCGATATCGTGCTCGGCCGGACCCTGCTCGACGGTTGATAAAGCAGGCAAATTCACAAGTCTACGCATGGTTTCAGGTGATCTTAACGGTCCCTGCCCCATGATGCCCGGTCCGTTCGGGGGGGACCGGCGGCAACCGGGGAAACAAATGGCGCGTCTCGACATGACAGCCGGCGGCGAGACCGAAGAGGAGCTCTACAGGCTCTACCTGGAGAGCGCCCACAAGGACGTCGCGGCGCTACTGGAGCTGTGCCACCAGGTCTCGGCCGATCCGTCGAAGTGGGCGGACTCGGCCGAGCGGATGCGCGAGATCGTACATAACGTCAAGGGACAGGGCGCCAGCTTCGGCTATCCTCTGATGACCCGCGTCGGTGACTCCCTGACCATCCTGCTGAAGCAGGTGCATGATGCCGACGAGGCCGTGCTGAAGCTGGTGGCCGCCCACGTCGAGACCCTGCGCACCGTGCTCGACAAGGACATCAAGGGCAATGGCGGCGAGCTCGGCGAGTCGCTGGCCTATCGCCTGGAGAGCCTGGTCGACAAGTTGGCCTGAGCCGGTTCCCAAGCGCACCACGCTCCCGACAATCCGACAGTCAGAACTTTGCCTAGCTGCAGTCTCTTGAGCTAGGCTGCCGGCCACGGCCGCGATCGAGCGACCGGAAAGGATCGCGTCAGGGGGCCCCGCATGCGACTCAAGGACAAGGTGGCGCTGGTGACCGGCGCCGGTTCCGGCTTCGGGGCCGGCATCGCCCGCCGCTTTGCCGCCGAAGGGGCCGCCGTGCTGGTCGCCGACCTGAACGACAACGGCGGCCGCACCGTGGCCGGCGAGATCGAGGCCGGCGGCGGGCGTGCCCGCTTCCAGCATGCCGACGTGACCAAGCGCGATGACGTGCGGGCCATGGTCGCGGCTGCGGTCGAGTGCTTCGGGCGGCTCGACGTCCTGGTCAACAACGCCGGCTACAGCCACGTCAACCAGCCGCTGACGGCGGTCAGCGAGGAGGACTTCGACCGCACCTACGCGGTCAACGTGAAGGCGATCTATCTCGCGACCCTCGAGGTGGTGCCGCTGTTCCGCCGCCAGGGCGGCGGCTGCATCCTCAACACCTCCTCGACCGCGGCGCTCAGGCCGCGGCCGGGCCTGACCTGGTATAACGGCTCGAAGGGCGCGGTGAACGTCATCACCAGGTCGATGGCGGCGGAGCTGGCACCCGACCGCATCCGGGTCAACGCAATCTGCCCGGTGATCGGCGAGACCGGCATGCTGCAGACCTTCATGGGCCAGCCCGACACGCCGGAGACCCGCGCCAAGTTCGTCGCGACCATTCCCCTGGGCCGCATGTCGCGCCCCGAGGACATCGCCAATGCGGCGCTCTATCTCGCCTCCGACGAGGCCGCGTTCATCACCGGCGTGACCCTCGAGGTCGACGGGGGCCGCTGCATCTGAACGCTCCAATCCTAGCCGATGTCGTTGCCGGGGTTGACTCATGGCCGTCCGGTCAAGGCGCGTTCACACCGACCGTCATGGTCGGCGAAGGCCGACCATCCACGTGTTTGTTCCATTGCGGCTGCGGCCAATGCTCGCCACGATCGTTGGAAAGCAAAACCTCGTGGATGGTCGGCCTTCGCCGACCATGACGGTTGCCCGGGTCAAGCCCGGAGATGACCAGTGGGATAAAAGCAAAAAGGCCCGGGATCGCTCCCGGGCCTTGTCGTTTGGCGTTGGCTTGGCGCGCGCTATTCGCCGCGCATGATGCCGAGGATGTTCAGGATGTGGACGAACAGCGTAACGAACGAGCCGTACAGCAAGAAGGCACCGAAGATCGCCTTGCGGGTCACCACATCGTGGCCCTCGGTCTCGTAGTACATGGACTTGATGATCTGCGTCTCCCACGCCGTAATGCCCGAGAAGAGCAGCACGACGATGACCGAGGTCAGCAGCGAGAAGCCGACGCTCTGGATGAAGATCGCGTTGACCACGATGGCGATCAACAGGCCGATCACGGCCATCATGAAGAAGGTCGCGAAGGGCGAGAGATCGCGCTTGGTCACGTAGCCGTAGAGGCTCACGCCGGCGAAGGTGCCAGCCGTGATGAAGAAGGCGCGCACGATGATCATCGGGTCGAGCTGCGCATAGGCCAGGAGAATTGGCCCCAAGAGCGCGCCCCACAAGGAGGCATAGACCCAGAAGCAGATCTGAGCGGCGCCGACCGACTTTGTCATCATGATGCGCGGGGCGAAGAAACCCAGGCCCAGGATGCCGATGAAGAACAGCCAGAACATCGACGCGACGCCCTGGACCAGCACCGGGTTCATAGCCACGATCATGGCGACCGCGCCGGTGAAGGCGACGCCGAGCGCCATGTAATTGTAGACCCGCAACATATAGTCGCGCAGGCCGACATCGATCCCGGCGGCCTCAGCCTGACTACGGGTCATGTATCTCTGGTCTGGACCGATTGCCATCGAACTCCCCATTGCAACAAAGCGTGAAAACCCGACCTGAATATTGGCGTATGAGGCTCTCATTGCAAGGCATTCTCGCACGGCCAAGGCGATAATTTACCGGCGTCTGGCTGTGGTTTATTCAGGCGTTCCGCAGCAGCGGCGCGGCCTTTTGTGAGAGGGCGCGCCAAGTGCCCACGAAACCGAAGAAAATCGTTATCACCGCGGCGAGCAGGGCGGTCCCCAGGGTGGCTCCCGGCAAGAGGGTAAAGGACATGTGCATAACCTCGGTCTGGACCAGCCAGGCGGCAATGGCGCCGACCACGGCGGCGATCGCGGCGGTCGCCAGGCCGAGCAGGCCGTACTCCAGCACGAAGGCGCGGGCAATGGCGCCGCGCGTGGCGCCCAGCACCTTGAGGACCACGGCGTCATAGACCCGCCGCCTGTGGCCGGCGGCGATCGCCCCGGCCAGCACCAGGACACCGGCCAGCAGCGCAACGCTGGCCGTCACCCTGACGGCAATGGCCACCTGGCCGATCAGCTCGGCGAAGCCCTCGAGCGCCTCCTTGACGCGGATCGCCGAGACGTTGGCGAAGCGGTCGGTGACCGCGATCTCGACGCGGTCCTCGGCTTCCGGCGTCGCCTTGAGGGTGGCGAGATGGGTCTGCGGCGCCTGCTCCAGCAGGCCGGGCGAGAGGACCATGACGAAGTTGATGGTGAGACTCGTCCAGTCGATGGCGCGCAGGTTGGCGATCGTCACCTCCACGTCGCGGCCCAGCAGGTTGATCGTCAGCTTGTCGCCGGGCCCGATGCCGAGCGCCTGGCCGACCTCGGCGTCGAGCGAGACCAGCGGCGCGCCGCTGTAGTCGGCGGGCCACCACTCGCCGGTGACGGTCTCGGCATTGTCCGGCGGCTCGCGCGACAGGTGAGCCCGCGGTCGCCGCGGAACACCCAAGCGATCTCGCTGGGGATCTCGAGCCGGTCCGGCGGCACGCCGTTCACCGCCGCCAGGCGGCCGCGCAGCATGGGAACGGACTTCAGTTCGCTGACGCCGGGGATCGATCGCGCAAGCTCTTTGAACTCTTCGAGCTGCTGCGGCTGGATGTCGATGAAGTAGAAGGCGGGCGCCTGTTCGGGAATCGACTGGCGCACCTCGCGCGCGAGGTTGCCCTCGATTAGCGCGATGGCGACCAGCACGGTCAGGCCGAGCCCGAGCGACATGACCACGCCGCCGGTCGGTGCACCAGGGCGGTGCAGATTGGCGACGGCCAGGCGCAGGCCCGGCCGGCGCGAGCGTGGCGCGCGGCGCGCCAGCGCCATGACGCCGCGCGCGGTCAGCCAGAACAGGCCGAGGGTCGCCGTGGCGCCGGCGACGAAGTACAGCGCCAGCTCCCGGTCGCGCGCCGTCAGCACGGCGAGCGCCGCCAGCGCCAGGCCGGCCAGCACGACGGCCAACAGCGCCACGCGGTCGAGTCGGCCGGAAACCGGCGCCACCAGCGAGCGGAACAGGCTGGCAGCCGGCAGGTGGCGGGCGCGCGCCAGGGGCCAGAGGGTGAAGGCGAGCGCGGTCAAGAGGCCGAATGTGGCGGCGATGGCGAGCGGCAGCGGATAGAACCCGCCCGTCGCCTGCCAGCCGAGCTGGTCGCCCAGCAGCAGGGCGACGCCATAGGGCGCCGCCGCGCCGAGCAGCAGGCCGCCGGCGACGCCGAGCAGGGCCAGCGCCATGACCTGCAGCAGATAGGTCTGGAAGATCAGCCGCGCCGGCGCGCCCAGGCACTTCAGGGTGGCGATGGTCGCGCGCTTGCCTTCCAGGTAGCTCTTGACCGCGTTGCCGACGCCGACGCCGCCGACCAGCAGCGAGGTCAGGCCGACCAAGGCGAGGAACTGGGTCAGGCGCTGGATGAAGCGGCGCAGCCCAGGCGCCGCCTCGCCGGTATCGCGGATGCGCCAGCCGGCCTCGGGAAAGCGCTCGACGATGTCACGGCGCAGGGCGTTGACGTCGCCGCCGGCCGGCAGCCGCAGGCGGTAGTGGTAGTGGATCAGGCTGCCCGGCTGCTCGAGACCGCTCTCCGCCAGGCTGTCACGCGCCACCAGGAAGGTCGGCCCCAGGGTCAGCCCGCGCGCCGCGCGATCGGGCTCCCGCGCCAGCACAGCGCGCACCTGATAGCGCGCCTCGCCGACCTGCACCCTATCACCCAGCGCCACGCCGAGCCGGCGCAGCAGGTTGCCGTCGGCCACGGCCCCCCAGGCGCCGTCGCGCCAGGCCAGCGCGCTTTGCAGGTCGCCGGCCGGCTCGAGCTGCGTCTCGCCGTAGAGCGGGAAGGCCTCGTCGGCGGCGCGTAGCTCGATCAGCACGCGTTTCGCTTCCGGCCCGCCTGCGCGCGCCATGGCGCGCATCTCGGCCACCTCGGAAAGCGTGGCGCGCTCGGATAGCCAGGCAAGCTGCTCCGGCGTCGCCTTGCGGTGCACCAGGCGCAGATCCAGATCACCGCCCAGGAGAACGCGGCCGTTGTCGCGCAGGCCGTCCAGCATGGCCTGCGAAACAGAGCCGACGCCGGCGATGGCGCCGACGCCGAGCAGCAGGCAGGCGAGGAAAATGCGGAAGCCGCTCAGCCCCGCGCGCAGCTCGCGTCGCGCCAAGCGCAGGGCGAGCGGCAGCGACGGTGCGGTGCGACCCGGGCCGAGCGTCGCGACGCTCGCGGTCATTGCGCCGCCGCGCGCGTGGCCGCCCCGGACCGGCCGTCGTCGACGATGCGCCCGTCGGCCAGACTGACCCGGCGGGCGCAGCGCGCCGCCAGCGCCGTGTCGTGCGTGATCAGCATCAGCGTGGTGCCGTGCCGCCGGCTCAGATCGAACAGCAGATCGATCACATGGCCGCCGGTCTCGCCGTCCAGGTTGCCGGTCGGCTCGTCGGCCAGCAGCAGGTCCGGCTCCGGCGCGAAGGCGCGGGCCAGCGCCACGCGCTGCTGCTCGCCGCCGGAGAGCTGACCGGGATAGTGGGTAAGGCGATGGCTCAGGCCGACCAGCTCGAGACAGGCGGCGGCGCGCTCGAAGGCGTCGCCGCGGCCGGCGAACTCGAGCGGCACGGCGACGTTCTCAAGCGCCGTCATGGTCGGCACCAGATGGAAATCCTGGAACACGATGCCGATGGCGTCGCGCCGGAAGCGCGCCAGCGCGTCCTCGTCGAGCCCCGCGAGCTCGCGGCTGGCGACGCGGACCTGGCCGCCGCTGGCCCGCTCCAGACCGGCGATCACCATCATCATGGACGACTTGCCCGAGCCCGAAGGGCCCACCACGCTGACCGTCTCGCCGCGTCCGATCACAAGATCGAGGCCGCGCAGGATGTGCACCGGGCCCGCCGCCGACGGCAGGGTGAGCGCCACCTGCCGCAGCTCGATCATGGGCTCGCCCCCAGGCATGGTGGTGCGCGACTTGTCGGTGGGCAAGGTCATCAGGAGCCGCCTAGCTGAAACCGCCTGGCAGGCCGCACAGGCGCAATGCTCTCGCATATGGCGCCGCGGTCGGGCAAGTCAACCGCGCAGGCGCCGGCGGCTGCCGCCGGGACGGGATCGTCCCCGACCCGCGCCGCGTCCCGCCATGACCCTGTGCCGGAGCCCCTCAGTCGAGTGGAGATGGAGATTAGCGAATTGGAAAGGCTCACGTTTTAAAAGAAGCTGCAATTCTCGCCCTTGCCTTGGCCTGCTCGGCCAGTCAGGCTATGCCCTGACCGAGGCACTTTGGCTGAGCGGCTGGCCGCAAACCGGGGGGTTAGGCCTTGGCCCATGGACTGCACCTGCTAAGGCGCATGCTTTGGCCGATCTGGGAGCGATCCTACGGTCCCTGCGCGCGCGTAGCGCGCGTGCTGCACGGCCGTGCGTGCTTCGTCGGCATCACCGGCAGCTACGGCAAGACCTCGACCAAGCAGCTCGTGGCCGCGGTGCTTTCGGCCGATGGCCCGGTCCAGCTCAGCGGCGCGATCGCCGGCCGGCCCGGCGACCTCGAGCGCACGATCGTCACCATGGGCCCTTGGCACCGCTATTGCGTCGAGGAGCTGAGCGGCTATGAGCCGGGGGCGCTGGACAGGCTCACCCCCGTGCTCCGGCCCGATATCGGCGTCGTGACCAGGGTCAGCTACGATCATCACAAGAACTTCCGGAGTCTGGAAGAGACGGCCGAAGAGAAGGCCAAGCTGATCGAGGCGCTGCCGCCCGACGGCGCCGCAGTGCTCAATGCCGACGATCCTCTGGTCTGGGCGATGCGCGAGCGCACCCGGGCGCGGATCATCGGCTGCGGCTTTTCCGAGGAGGCGGAGCTGCGCGCCGAAGACGTCTCGTCGGTCTGGCCCGAGCGCTGCGCCTTCACGGCGGTGCATGGCGATCGGCGTATTCGGATCCAGACCCGCATGATCGGCGAGCATTGGGCCTTCGCTGCGCTGGCGGCGCTCGGCGTCGGCCTGGCGCGTGGCATCCCGCTCGAAGTTGGCGCCCGCATGCTGGCAAAGGCCGAGCCGATGTACGGCCGCATGAGCTGCCACGAGACCAAGGACGGCGTGACCTTCGTTCTCGACTGCTACAAATCGTCCTATGACACCGTCCCGGCGACGCTCGCATTCCTGACCGCGGCGAGGGCGCGCCGCAAGGTCCTCGTGCTCGGCCATATGTCCGACTACAAGGGCTCGGGTTCCAGAAAGTACCGCGACGTCGCACGGAAGGCGCTGGCGGGAGCCGACGAAGTCCTGTTCATCACACCGCACAACAGCAGCGTGCGAAAGCTGACCGAAGCGGAAGGCGCGGATCGGCTCAAGACCTTCGACACGCTCTACGAGTTGAACGCCTATCTGCAACCGCGTTTGCAGGCCGGGGATCTGGTGGTCCTCAAGGGCTCCGCTGGACCCGATCATCTCGAGCGAATCTGCCTTGATCGGGACCGTGCCGTCCGCTGCTGGCGCGAGCGCTGCGGACGCAACACGTTCTGTCCGAGATGCAAATTCTGGCGCAGCGCCTTGACGCCGGTTGCGCCGTCGGGGGCAAGCTGAAACCTCCACTTCGGCTCCAGATCGCGCTCTTGCAGAGGTACAGCAGATCGTCCGGCAGGGTCTTGGCGTGCGATTGGATGGAAACGAACGTTGTGCTGCCTCCGAGTGTCATGAGCTGGGACCATGCTTAGTCCGCGGCATTTGGCGAAGCGCCTGCTCGTACCCATCTGGATGCGAGCCTATGCGCCCCTGGGCCGCATCGCCCGCGCCGTGAACGCGCGTGCCTGCTACGTCGGCATCACCGGCAGCTTCGGCAAGACCACCACCAAGCAGCTGGTGGCCGCCGTGCTGTCCGCCGACGGCCCGGCTCACACGGGAAGGTACCTGACCGGCCAGCCCTCGAATCTCGAGCGTACGCTGATCACAATGGGCCCCTGGCATCGCTACTGCGTCGAGGAGCTGAGCGGCCATGCACCGGGCGCGATCGCCGAGTATGCGGCGCTGTTCCGGCCCGAGATCGGCGTGGTGACCCGGGTGAGCTACGACCACCACAAGAACTTCAAGGACCTGGACGATACGGCCAAGGAGAAATCGACGCTGGTCGAGGTGCTGCCGCCGCACGGTGTGGCGGTGCTCAACGTCGACGATCCGCGGGTCTGGGCGATGCGTGTGCGCAGCAAGGCTCGGGTGATCGGTTGCGGCTTCTCGCCGGAGGCGGAGCTGCGGGCCGAAGAGGTCTCGGCCGCCTGGCCGGAACGGCTCTCCTTCACGGCGGTTCACTTCAACGAGCGGGTGCGGGTTCAGACTCGCATGATCGGCGCGCACTGGGCCTTCTCCGCCCTGGCCGCGCTCGCGGTCGGCCTGGCGCGCGGCATCCCGCTCACGGAAGGCGCCCGCATGCTGGCCAAGGCCGAGCCGATGTACGGCCGCATGAGCTGCCACGAGACCAGGGACGGCGTGACCTTCATCGTCGATTCCTTCAAGTCATCCTACGAGACCGTTCCGGCGACGATCGAGTTCACTGCCACGGCGCGGGCGCGTCGCAAGTACTATGTCCTTGGACATCTTTCCGACTACAAGGGCAAGGCTTCCAGCAAGTACCGCCAGATCGCGCGCGATGCTCTCAAAGCGGCCGACGAGGTTTTGCTCGTCACGCCCATGAACAACAGCATGCGAAAGCTGACCGAGGCGGAGGGCGTCGACCGCCTCAAGCTCTTCGACACCCTCTACGAGCTGAACGACTATCTGCAGCCCCGGCTGCAGGCGGGAGACCTGGTGGTCATGAAGGGATCGGAACGGCCCGATCACCTGGTACGGCTCTACCTCGACCGCGCGCAAGGCGTGCGCTGCTGGCGGCAGCAGTGCGGCCGGCGCACCTACTGCCCCAAGTGCGAGCTCTGGAGCAGCCCCTTCACGCCGATCGCACAGTAACCGGCAAGCTCCGTACGCGACTGTTCCGCCATCCATTGCGAGGAAGCCTCAGCCGCGACGACGGCTGAGGCTTCTGGGGTACAGGCGCATCCGAGAGCTACTCTCTGCTGGCCAGGTCCTCCGTGGGCGTGGCGTCAAAGATCGAAGGATTCTCGGGCCCCTCGACCTTGAGGTGACCGACCAGGCCTTTCTCGAGCCGCGACAGGGCGTGATCGACCAGGGCGTAGGTGCCGGGCACCTCGAGCGTGATGTCGGTGATGGTGGCGCCGCCCGGGGCGACGGTGACGGTCTGCACGTCCTCGGTCACCGCCCGCACGCCGCCCATGTCGTAGACCCGGTCGAAGATCTCGCCGATCACGTGGAACGACGAGGTCTTGTTCGGCCCGCCGACGCCGAAGTAGATGCGGATGGTCTCGCCGACCTTGGCCGTGAGCGGCTTGTCCGTGGTGAGCGCGCCGACCTTGCCGTTGAACACCAGGTGGCTCGGCTGCTCATTGACCAGGGCGTCGTAGTCCTCGGTCAGTTCGCCCGCTGTGCCGATCGGCTCGACGGTGTAGAGCTCGCCCTGCATGACGTAGAACTCGCGGTCGACCTGCGGCAGGCCCTCCTCCGGCTCGACCAGGATCATGCCGTACATGCCGTTGGCGATGTGCTGGGCGACCATCGGCGTGGCGCAGTGATAGACGTAGAGGCCGGGCTTCAGCGCCTTGAACGAGAAGCCCTTCGTCTCGCCGGGGGCGGCCTCGGTCGCCATGCCGCCGCCGTGCGGCCCGGTGACCGCATGGAAGTCGACGTTGTGCATCATCCAGCTGTCGTCCGCGTTCTTCATCGTCACCTTGACGGTATCGCCGACCCGCACGCGGATCATCGGACCGGGGACCTGGCCATTGAAGGTCCAGTAACGGAAGGTGCTGCCGTCGTTCAGCGTGGCGACCGTCTCCACCGTCTCGAGCATCACCTGGACGGTGGCCGGCGTGCGCCGCGCGATCGGCGCCGGCACGGCGGCCGGATCGGCAACGATGCTGGTTTCGCCGGCAGCCATGACGTCGGTGCCGCCGAGGCCGAGGACAGCGGCCAGCGCCAGCGCGCTTACGGTCGTGCAAAACAGGGTCTTCATGGTCGTGTCTCCTTCGATCGCCAGCGCAGGTGCCCCGCGCGGGCCCGCTGTCGCTGACGATGCAAAGATGGCGGTGGTCAGACACATTCGCTTTGCGCTGCAACAAAGAGTGGAAGAGTTCTTCCTGTCCCCAAAAATAGTCAATGCAAATCAATTATATATCAGTCAGCCTTATCTACTGCGGCGCACAAATCACCGGCTGGCGATGCCCGGATCGCCGCGCTCTTTGCGCTCGCGCAAAGTGCGCCGCGCGACCTGTTCGCATGGTGCTCGAAGCTTGCACCTGTAGAACGAGTGGCTGGCAATGTCTGAGTCTTCCATCGATGCCGAGAGCGTCGTCGGCGCGGTGCTGGACGGCTACCCGGAGACCGTCGCCGTCTTCGTACGGCGCCGCATGCTCTGCCCCGGCTGCGTCATGGCGCCCTTCATGACTCTGGCCGAGGTTGCCAAGAGCTACGCCGTCGACTGCGACGCGCTGCTCGACGAGCTGCGCGCCGCCGTGCTGCCGGCGGCGGCGGGAGACCGGCCATGAAGAGCGCGGCCGGCGGCATTCCGCGCTATCGCTCCCGGAACCGCCAGGGGGACGGCCCGGCCGTGCTGAGCGCCGGGTTCCGTCCCTTCTTCCTGCTGGCCGGACTCTGGGCGGCGATCGCCGTGCCGCTCTGGCTGGCCGTGCTCGGCGGCCAGGTGACACTGCCGACCGCCTTCGATGCGGTGAGCTGGCACGGCCACGAGTTGCTGTTCGGCTTCGCGCAGGCCGCAGTTGCCGGCTTCCTGCTGACCGCGGTTCCCAACTGGACCGGACGCATGCCGATCCAGGGCTGGAGCCTGGGCGCGCTGGCGCTGCTCTTCGTCGCCGGGCGGATCGCCGTCTCCACCTCGGCCGGATTCCCCGTTGCCGCCGCGATCACCGACCTCGCCTTCCCCGTCGCGTTGCTGGCGGCGCTGGCGCGCGAGATCGCCGCCGGCCGCAATTGGCGCAATCTGCCGATGCTGGGCGCGCTCGGGCTGATCGGCCTGGCTAACGGGCTGACGCACCTCGAGGCGATCGGCTGGGCCGCCACAGGCGCGATAGGCCTGCGCCTGGGAACCGCCGTCATCCTGCTGCTGATCGGGCTGGTCGGCGGACGCATCATCCCCAGCTTCACGCGCAACTGGCTGGCCAAGCGCGGCGTCTCGAGGCTGCCCGCGCCGGTGGGCCGCTTCGATGCGCTGGCCATGGCTACGACCGCGATAGCGCTCGCGCTCTGGGTCGCCGCGCCGGACT
>JBHJOF010000271.1:0-13600 GCA_050330055.1 Kiloniellales bacterium | reverse complement strand
CCGGAGGGGCGAGGGGATTTGAGCGCGCGGCCTCTTCTCCCTCGCCCCTTGGGGGGGAGGGAGGGGCCCATCGCGTCAGCGATGGGAGGGTGAGGGGTAAAGCACTTGCCACAAGCGATACATCCATTCTCATCCGCCTTTGACTCAGCAAGACTGCGCGCCAAATGTCTAGGGCAAGCGAGTCCGAAGGGAGGAATCATGCGCAGAACGATCCTGGCCGGCCTGCTGGCGCTGTCATGGTCCGCGCCCGCGGCGGCGGACTTCCCAGCCTGCATCGCCGATCTGAAGCGGGCCGCCGCGCAGGCGGGCGTCGGCAGCGAGGTCGTCGCGCGGGCGCTCGACCAGGTGGAACCGGACGAGAAGGTGCTGGCCGCCTCGCAGCTCCAGCCCGAGTTCAAGATCCCGATCTGGGACTATCTCGCCTTCCTGGTCGACGAAGAGCGCATCGCCGACGGCCGCGCCATGCTGGCCGAGCACGACGCCCTGCTGCGCAGAGCCGAAGAGCGCTTCGGCGTCGACCGCCACGTGATCGTCGCGGTCTGGGGCGTCGAGACCGACTACGGGCGCGAGGCGGGCCGCAACTTCCTGCCCCGGGCGCTCGCCACGCTGGCCTGCCTGGGCGAGCGGCGCCAGGAGTTCTGGCGCGGCGAGCTGATCGCCGCCCTCGAGCTGGTCGACCGCGGCGACCTCGACCTGGCCGAGCTCTACGGCTCCTGGGCCGGCGCCTTCGGCCAGACCCAGTTCATCCCCTCGACCTATCGCCGCCTGGCGATCGACTTCGACGGCGACGGGCGGCGCGACCTGGTGAACTCGATCCCTGACGCGCTGGGCTCGACCGCCAACTATCTGAAGCAGGCCGGCTGGCGGACCGGCGAGCCCTGGCTGATCGAGGTCAAGATGCCCGCCGGCTACAGCGGCCCGAGCGGACGCAAGGACAAGGCGCCGCTCTCGGCCTGGGCCAAGCGCGGCGTCACCCGCGCCGACGGTGCCAGCCTGTCAGGCGAGCGCCAGGCCGGCCTGCTGCTGCCGGCCGGGCCCGAGGGGCCGGGATTCCTGGTGTTCAGGAACTTCGATGCGATCTACTCCTACAACGCCGCAGAGTCCTACGCGCTCGCCATCTCGCACCTGGCCGACCGCATCGCCGGCTACCCGGCCTTCCGCACGCCCTGGCCGACCGACGACCCCGGCCTGTCGCGCGCCGAGCGCCTGGAGCTGCAGCATATGCTGATCGCCCGCGGCCACGACATCGGCGAGCCCGACGGCCGCATCGGCCCCCTCACCCGCGCCGCGATCAAAGAGGCGGAGGCGGAGCTGGGGATGCCGGAGACCGGGCGTGCGGGGCGGAAGATTTATCGGGCGTTGAAGGGGGAGTGAGGGAGCACAGCACGCGCGGAGCATTGACACGACGTAGTGGTCCTCATCCTTCGACAGGCTCAGGATGAGGTGGTTAGAACGGCTCGATCCACACCCTCATGCTGAGCTTGTCGAAGCATGAGGATCACCGACCGACGGAGCGCCTCGCGGGTGAAGGCCCGTGCTCATACCTAGCAAGTTGGCTGCCAGCGTTCCGCTACTCCAACTCCAACCGCTCCCGATGCCGCATGAAAGGGCTGTGAACCGCCGCGCAAGGCTTGATCCGCCCGTCGGTGCCCCAGTCGCTCATGGGGTTGAAGGGGAGCGCGGGCTCGGTCTCGATGGACTGGAGCCGCGCGACGTAGTCGGCCTCGACCCGTTGCAGGCGTTCCTCGACCGCGCGCGGGTCGGAGTAGCGCAGGCCGGCCTCGACACCGTAGGCGACATGCGGCCGGAGAACCTCGAGGCCGACATAGGCCAGGGTGAAGTTGACCGGCCAGAGCAGCAGGTCGATGTCGCCGCTGCGGCCGTTGTAGGCGTAGGTCTCAGGGCTCGTGCCCACGGTCAGCGACAGCAGGCCGCGCTTGCCGACGAAGCGGCCCTTCTCAAAGCGGACATCGCTGCGGTAGACCTCGCCGTAGATCAGCACGCGGTCGAACCAGCCCTTGAGCATCGCCGGCGGCAGGTGCCACCACATGGGATACTGCAAGATCACCAGGTCGGCCTTGTCGACCAGCGCGATCTCGGCCCGAACGTCGGACGGAATCGTCCCCTTGTCCGAGGCGTGGCGCTGCTCGGCCTGGACGTCGAAGCGCGCGCCGTTCCGGCGGTCGCGATAGTGCTCCGCCCGCTCGCAGGGGTCGAAGCCCATGGCGTAGAGATCGGACAGCGAGACCGCCCAGCCGCGCGCCTCCAGCGTCCGTTGCGCGACTCGCGCCAGATGGGCGTTGAAGGACTGCGCTTCCGGATGGGCCAGGACGATGTGCGCCTTCATGCAAACTCCGCCATGATTGTGTGATTCGCCAGGCCGCCATTGTGCTGGGCGCCGCATCCCCGGGCAACGCCTGGCGCCCACTTGCCCTGCAGCCAGCGCGCGAGCTTTCGCGCGCCTTGCCGGCGCTGGGCTTCCGAGTCATCCTCGCGGCGAGCGCCTGGCCCGCGAGGCAATCCCGGGCGGATCGCCGGGGACAGGCCCCTGGGAGGTACGTGGGAGGCTCGCGGACGCTGGCGGCGGAGCGCAAGAGAGCGATCGCATGGAACCCACTCCAGCCAAACGCAGGCTGGCGGTCGTCATGGCCGCCGACATGGTCGGCTACAGCCGGCTGATGGAGCTCGACGAGGCGGGAACCTTTGCCCGCCTCAAGGCGCACCGCATCGAGCTGATCGACCCGACCATCGCCAAGACCGGCGGCCACATCGTCAAGACAACCGGCGACGGCCTGCTGGTCGAGTTCGGCAGCGTCGCCGATGCGCTCGCCTGCGCGATCGAGATCCAGAGTCGCATGGCGCGGCGCAACAGCGACCTGCCCGCCGAGCGGCGCATCGACTTTCGCATCGGCATCAACCTGGGCGACGTCATCGTCGACGAGAGCGACATCATTGGCGATGGAGTCAACCTGGCCGCCCGGCTCGAGCAGCTGGCCGAGCCCGGCGGAATCTGTATCAGCCAGGTGGTACGCGATCAGATCGACGGGCAGTTGGACGTCACGCTGGAGGACCTGGGCGAGCAGTCGGTCAAGAACATCTCGCGCGCCGTCCGCGTCTATCGCGTGCGCCTGGACGGCAGCGGACTGCCGGCCTCTAGAGCCCAGGCGACCCCGGCCCGGCCGAAGGGCGAGACCGGCGCCAAGGCGGCGGCGCACAAGCCCGCCATCGCGGTGCTGCCCTTCGCCAACATGAGCGGCGACCCGGAGCAGGAGTTCTTCACCGACGGCATCACCGAGGACATCATCACCGAGCTGTCGCGCTTCCGCGAGCTGGTGGTGATCTCGCGCAACTCGACCTTCACCTTCAAGGGCAAGGCGATGAACATCCGCGAGGTGGCGCGCGCCCTCGGCGTCGACTACGTGGTCGAGGGCAGCGTGCGCAAGGCCGGCGACCGGGTGCGCGTGACCGTGCAGCTGATCGACGCCGACCAGGACCAGCACGTCTGGGCCGAGCGCTACGACCGCAAGCTGGAGGACGTCTTCGCCCTGCAGGACGAGGTGACGGCGGCGATCGTCGCCACCCTGTTCCGCCGGGTCGAGGACGCCACGCAGCGGCGCGCCAACCGCAAGCCGACCGACAACATGGCGGCCTACGAGTGCGTGCTGACCGGCAAGATCCTGCATCACCGCTCGTCGCGCGAGGACAACGCCGAGGCGCTGAAGATGGTCGAGCGCGCCATCGCGCTCGATCCCAAGTACGCGCACGCCCATTCCTGGCGCGCCTGCATCCTGGGCCAGTCCTGGGTGCACAACTGGTGCGCCGACCGCGAGGCCACCTGGGACGCCGTGGTCAAGGAGCTGGAGACCGCGCTGGCGCTCGACCACAACGACGGCGACGTGCACCGCATCCTGGCCGCGGTCAACGTCAACACGAACGACCTCGAGAAGGCCTGGCACCACCAGGAGCGGGCGCTCAGCCTCAACCCCAACTACGACCTGGTGGTAGTGCAGCAGGGCGAGATTCTGACCTGGCTGGGCCAGCCCGAGGAGGGCGCCGAGTGGATCCTCAAGGCCATGCGGCTCAACCCCTATCACCCGGAGCGCTTCTGGGCCCATCTCGGCCGCGCCTACTTCGCCGCGCGGCGCTTCGGCGACGCGCTCGACGCCCTGAAGCACATCAGCAGCCCCGACGCCCTGGTGCACGCGCTCTTCGCCGCCGTCTACCAGTCCATGGGCGAGAGCGTCGCCGCCAAGGCGCACGCCGCCGAGGCGCTGCGGCTCGACCCGGCGCTGAGCCTGCAAAGCTATGCGCCAGGTCTGCACTACGTGAAGGCCGAGGACCGCGACTATCACCTCAAGGCGCTGGAGGCGGCGGGGATACCGGGGTGAGGGTGGCGCAGGCCAAAGTCGAACCAGCGCCGAGCGAGAGAGTAGTACCATATCCCGATATTCATGACCGGGCTCCCATGCTTGGCGGCCCCCTGGTCCATTGGGGCCGCCTGCTTCGCGCGCGAGACGCCTGCCTTCGCTAAAGCTACGGCAGGCTCCTCAGCATGAGGCAGCAGCCCACCTACTTGTAATAAACATGCCGCCCGATCCGCGCGGTGCGCTCGAGCTTCTGCGCCCAGGCGGGTTCAACCGTATCGAGGTGGAAGTAGCGGGCGCCGCCGGTCGGGTCCTGCGAGCGCCCGGCGAGCGCGTCGTCGGCCACGCTCAGTGCCTGGCACCAGGCCTCGCCGTCCGTGGGCTCGTCGCTCTCGCCGTCGCACCACCAGGAGAACTGGCAGGCGTGCAGCGGCTCCTGGCCGCCGTCCTTGACGACGCCGCAAAGCGTGTCGGGGAAATCCGGGCTGGCGAGGCGGTTGAGGGTGGTGTGGGCGACCGCCTGCTGGCTCTTCAAGGGGCGGCCGCGCGCCTCCCAGTAGACGTTGAGCGCGAGACAGCGCAGCTCCTCGTCGTCGGGCGGCGCGCAGGCCTCGTCCGCGGCGGCCAGCGCTCCAGCGGCCAACAGGCCGGCAGCGAGCGCAGCCGCGATCAGCGCGCGCCTCATTCGGTCATCGGCAAGTCAGCCACCCGGCAGTTGCTCGTCGCGCCGCCAGCCATCAGTAATGGCGGCTGAAATGACCGTGCGGCGCATCGGCCAGCAGGCGCTCGAACACGCGGCCGCGCATGTGCACCAGCGTCGCGTGGTCGCCGCCCTCGAAGTAGATGTCCGGCATCTCGGTGATGCTGTCGTCGACGATGGTCTGGAGGCCGTAGGCGGCGCCGAGCGGCGGGATGGCGCCGCGTTCGCAGTCCGGGAAGAGCTGCTCGATCTCGTCCTCGCTGGCCAGCGAGACCTGGCGGTCGAGACGCGATTCCAGCGCCTCCATCTCCAGGTGATGCGAGGCCGGCAGCACGGCCAGCAGGTAGCTGCCGCCGTCCTTCAGCACCACCGCCTTGGCCAGGCAGTCGGCCGAGACGTGGCAAGCCTCCGCGGTCCGCGTCGACGACATGGTCGGCTCATGCGGCAAGAGGTTGTAGGCAGCCCCGTGTTGCGCCAGGTATTGCTCCAGGGTGATCGCGGTTGCCATGGCAAGTCCTCCTCTGCGGCGGGTCAGCCCGTTTCCCCGCGACCGGAGGCCCCGCAGCGCGGCGGGGTGGCCGGCCGCCAGCGACTTGATCGATCTTAAGCCGGCATGGCGAGGGCCATCCAGGAGATTCTGGGGACATTGTTCAGGCATGGCGCGGTCGGACTCTCTGAGCCCGTCACGGGACACATTCGGACAGGGGTGTGAATTGCAACAAAGAGGATTTGACACGGATGAACACAGATGAACACAAACCAGAAACTAGGCATTTTTGTTGTTGGTGTTCATCTGTGTTCATCCGTGTCAAATCCTGTTTGTTGTTCTCGGCCTTGTCCTGACAAGCCGGCCAACTGAGGCTCTGACGTCGGATCCAGGGTGAAGAGCTCCTGGGGCCCGTGGATGCCGCGCAGCGCGAAGCGGCCGACCGAGAGGAAGCGGCGCCGGGAGTCGCCGACCGCCTGGGCGAAATCCGAGGAGACCAGCACCGGCTGGTCGACCGAGCGGCACATGGCGGCGATGCGGCTGACCTCGTTGACCGCGGGTCCGACCACCGTGAAGTCGAGCCGCTCCTTGCTGCCGATGTTGCCGTAGAAGACCTCGCCGACGTGCAGGCCGAGGTAGATCTCGGTGACCGGCAGGCCCTCGGCGGCGCGGCGCCGGTTCAGCGCGTCGACGCTGGCCTGGGCTGCGACCGCAGCGGCCAGGGCGCCGCGGCAGGCGCGCTCGCGGCCGCCCGTCGTGAAGATGGCGAGGATGCCGTCGCCCATCAGCTTCAGCACGTCGCCGCGCTCGGCATGGATCGCCGAGATCACGGCGTCGGCGTAGTCGTTGAGCAGCGGTATGATCTGCTCCGGCTCGGCCGTGTCGGTGATCCGCGTATAACCGCGCAGGTCGCTGAACCACAGCACCGCCTCGATGCGGTCGGCGACGCCGCGGGCGATGCGGCCGCTCAGCACGCGCCGGCCGGCGTCGCGCCCCAGGTAGGTCTCGACCAGGGTCTCGGCGATGCGCCCCAGCGAGGCGGCCTTGACGCCCAGCGCCAACAGCGGCACGAAACGCTGCAGCGCGTCCAGGTCGGCTGCGCTGAAGCCCTGCGGGCTGTCCGTCACCCACGAGGTGTAGACGCACTCCATCTCGCCGATGGTGCTGTCGCCGGAGAAGCGGCTCACCAGGGCCAGGTAGTCGGTCATGCCGTCGTCGAGGAACTCGGCAAGCGCCGGGAACTCGGCCGCGCTCTCGGCGTTCACGCGCCGGCGCAGCATCGCTTCGCCGGACTCGTCGAGGTGATAGAAGGGGCTGCGGCGCCAGGACGCCAGGGCCTCGCCCTGGTCGCTGCGGCCGTATTCGCCGGCCTCGGTCTCGTCCCGGTCGCGCATCCAGCGGAACACGCGCCCCTCGTAGATCGGGTGCAGCGTGTCGACCAGGACCCGCGCCCGGGCGAGCGCCAGCCCGCCGGCCACGGCGCGCCCGCAGAAGCCGGTCAGCAGGGCGGACTCGCTCTCGCCCGCCAGGCCGGCCTCGACGAGCCAGCCGGCCAGCTCCGTGCATTGCCTCTCGTCCATGCCGCCTTCTATGGCGCGCGGCCCAGTCGTGCAAGGGGCTGTACAAGGGGCAAGCATGGGACCTCTCGCTGCTGGCGTTTCCTGGCGGCAATGCCCAAATAAGGCGTCGGACAATCCAAGGGAGAGCCCTATGCCTGAACGCAAGAAAGCGCGCGCCGTGGGTTTCAACCACGTGGCGCTCGAGGTCGGCGACATCGACCAGGCCCTGGCGTTCTATGGACGCCTGTTCGATTTCGAGCTGCGCGGCCGCAACGCGGACTCGGCCTTCATTGACCTGGGCGACCAGTTCCTGGCGCTGCAGAAGGGCCGCAGCCAGCCGGCCGACGACGGCCGTCACTTCGGGCTGGTGGTCGACGACAAGGAGGCGGTGCGCCGGGCGCTGGCCGACGCCGGGATCGAGCCGCTGCCGGGTCGCTTCCTCGATTTCTGCGACCCCTGGGGCAACCGCATCGAGATCGTCGGCTACGACAACATCCAGTTCACCAAGGCGCCTCACGTGCTGCGCGGCATGGGCCTGGCGCACTTGTCGAAGAACGAGAAAGCGATCAAGGAGCTGACCGAGAAGGGCATGGCGCCGGGGTGAGGCGCGGTCCGGCAGCCTGCCGCAGCCAGGCTTATACGCCGTCTCGAATCCAGAGACTCATGGCCCATCCTTCGAGACGCGTTCTTCGAACGCTCCTCAGGATGAGGAAGGGCGTTCTATATCAACATCCTACCACCTCATGCTGAGGAGCCGCGAGTCCGCAGGAGCGGGCCTCCGCCCGCAAGCGGCGTCTCGCGCGCGAAGCAGGCGGCCCCAATGGACCAGGGGGGCCGCCAAGCATGGGCGGTTCGGTCATGAGTATCGGAGTCTGGTACTAGCCCTGCATCTGCTTCAACAGCGCCTGCAGCTCCGCGTCGGGCAGATTGACGTAGTCGCCGTTGGGGTCGCTGCGGGTCGAGAAGCGCGTCAGCGGCTTCTCGTCGCCGTAGCCGGCGAACCAGCACTTGTCGGTGACGTGGCCGCTGCCTGCCGCCCCCGCATAGTCGATCTCGACCACGACCTCGACACCCTCGCTGGTCTCGTCGATCTTGGTCTCGGTGATCTGGAAGGTCTCCGGATCGTGCAGCACGGCGCGCGCGATCTTCTCGCAGGTCTCGACCGCGGCCACTTCGGTCTCCGATGGCCCGCAGGCCGACAAGCCCACGACACCGCCAAGTAATACACTCGAAATCCACAGTGCTCTTTTGTGCATATCTCGACCCTTTGCCATTTTTTCAAGGAAAGGGCCAAGCCCTCAGGTATTCGCGAGCCGCCCCCAAAGCAGATCATGCAACCTTTCCTCGGCTTTGGCTACAGGGAATCGCTGACGGGCCCGCGCGCAGCGTCGACAGGTCGTGCGGAACATTCGGGACCGCGAAGCGTTGCGTGCGTATCCCTGGAGGCCCGCAATGTCTTACTTCAATAGGCTTAGGCGCCATGCCGTCGTGTCGGCCGCGCTTTCTTCCGCTGCCGCAATCCTGTTCCTTGGCGGCCCCGCCATCGGCCAGGACGGTTCGACGTCCGAGGAGCAGATGCTCGCTTTCAACAATCACTGCCGCACCTGCCACGTGACCAATGAAGACGACCACCGGCTCGGCCCGAGCCTGCATGACATCATCGGCAGCGAGGCCGGTTCCAAGCCCGGATTCGGCTATTCGTCCTCGATGGCCAATGCCGACATCGTCTGGGACACGGAGACTCTCGACCGCTTCATCGCCGATCCCGATGCCGTAGTCCCCGGCAACAACATGAAGCCCTATTCCGGCATCGCCTCCTCCGAGGAGCGCGCCAAGATCATCGCCTACCTCGAGGCCGAGAGCGCAGGGCAGTAGCCGGCACAGACACGGCCCAGACGGACCCCCTTAGGCGCAGTGCCCCGCCATGACTCCGAGGCGAACGCGGTGTGCGCGACTTGGTATAGTTCAGTCCCAGGTTTCTAAGTCGCTGCGGAGACGCCTAAGCTTTCTGTAGGTTTTCTGCTGAGCCAATCTGTTCGCTCGCGAATCTCTCGCGAAAATATGACGTAATAAACCTTCCAACTCTCTTATTTCAGCTGGGGTGATATTGGGCCAGACCTGAAACACGGAGAAGTGGGTCCACAAGTCCGCCTTCTTTCTCGCGTGCGCAATTAAGCGGCGCCTTACGGACCTTTCGGACATGCCTACGTAAACGACGTCGTAGCGATTGGCACGGGACCTATGCTTGTAAAGAACGTATATTCCTGGAGTCCCTATTGGCACGTCCGAGAGTCTTTCTAGCGGAAGGTATTCGCTGCAGCGGCAGATCAACCGCAACGTTTCCGGTCTGCTTCGGGAACGCACCTCCTAAAACTCCACGCCCTTCTGCGCCTTGACGCCCTGCTCGCGGAAGGGGTGCTTGACCAGGGTCATCTCGGTCACCAGGTCGGCGGCCTCGATCAGCGGCTGTTTGGCGTTGCGGCCGGTGACGATGACGTGCAGGTCCTTGGGCCGGCTCTTCAGCACCGCGACCACCTCGTCGAGCGGCAGGTAGTCGTAGCGCAGCACGATGTTGAGCTCGTCGAGCAGGATCATGTCGTACCTGGGATCGGGGCCACGGCAGGCCTCTATCATGACCTTCGAGAAGTCCCAGGCGGCCTTGGCGGCAGCGATGTCGCGGGCGCGGTCCTGGGTGTCCCAGGTGAAGCCCTCGCCCATGGCCTTGATGGTGACCTGATCGGGGAAGCGCTCCAGCACCACGCGCTCGCCGGTCTGCCACTTGCCCTTGACGAACTGCACCACGCCGACCCGCATGCCGTTGCCGAGCGCGCGGAACACCAGGCCGAAGGCAGCCGTCGACTTGCCCTTGCCCTTGCCGGTGTGGACGATCAGGAGGCCCTTCTCCTTGGTCTTAGTCGCCAGCATCTTGTCGCGCGCCGCCTTGCGCTTCTTAGCCTTCTCGTTGGCCCGCGCGTTGATCTCGTCTTCGGTTAGCGCGTTGTCACTCATGTCACCTCTCTGGAGACCTTGCGTCACAGGTTCGTACGCTGATCACGAAACCAAAGGTGAATTGACACAGATGAACACAGATGAACACAAACAACAAAATAGGGTTGTTTCTGGTTTGTGTTCATCTGTGTTCATCTGTGTCAAATACCTTTTGTTGGCCTCACCTACTCCGCCACGCCACGCACTTGCACGCCATCGCGCGAGCCGCTCGCCAGCGCACCCAGCCGCGCGTGCGCCGAATTAGAGCGCGGGCGCCAGAGGCCGCGGTCCTGGGCTTCCAGGAGGCGCGCCGCCATCTCCCTGAGCGCCGCGGGATTGTTGGCGCTGAGGAAATCGCGCACCGTCGCGTCTTCCAGATAGGCCTCGTAGACCGCGTCGAAGTGGTGGTCGGCGACCGCGCGGGCGGTGGCGGCGAAGGCGAAGAGGTAGTCGACCGTGGCCGCCATCTCGAAGGCGCCCTTGTAGCCGTGCCGCATGACGCCGGCGATCCACTTGGGATTGACCACGCGGGCGCGCACCACACGGGCGATCTCCTCCTCCAGGCTACGCACCTTGGGGCTCTCGGGGCGCGAATGATCGTTGTGGTAGACGCGCGGCGCGTTGCCGTCCGACAGCGTGCGCACGGCAACCGCCAGGCCGCCCTCGAACTGGTAGTAGTCGTCGGAATCGAGCAGGTCGTGCTCGCGGTTGTCCTGGTTCTGCACCACGGCCTCGATGCCGGCGAGCCGCGTCTCGAAGAGCCCGTGCTCGGCCGTGCCCGCCGCGCCCGACCCATAGGCATAGCCGCCCCAGGCGACATAGGCGCGCGCCAGGTCGGCCTCGCTCTCCCAGCCGCGCTCGTCGATGAGCGCCTGCAGGCCGGCGCCATAGGCGCCTGGCTTGGAGCCGAAGACGCGGTAGCCGGCGCGCCGCGCCGCCTCTTTGGCCTCGACGCCTTTCGCTTCGAGCGCCGCCTGCTCGGCGCGCACGCGGGCGGCCAGCGGGTTGTCGGCCTCGGGCTCGTCGAGGGCGGCCACCGCGCGCACCGCGGAATCGAAGAGGTCGATCTGCGCCGGGAAGGCGTCGCGGAAGAAGCCGGAGATGCGCAGCGTCACGTCGACGCGCGGCCGGTCGAGTACGGAGAGCGGCAGCACCTCGAAACCGGTAACGCGGCGCGAGGCCACCTCCCAGGTCGGCTGCACGCCCATCAGGGCGAGGGCCTGGGCGATGTCGTCGCCGCCGGTACGCATGTTGGAGGTGCCCCAGGCCGAGATCGCCAGGCGGCGCGGCCAGGCGCCCTGCTCCTGCCGATAGCGCTCGATCAAGAGGCCCGCCGACTTCCAGCCGAGCTGCCAGGCGGCCGGCGTCGGCACGGTGCGGCTGTCGACCGAGTAGAAGTTGCGCCCCGTCGGCAGCACGTCGGGCCGGCCGCGCGTCGGCGCCCCCGACGGTCCCGGTTCGACGAAACGGCCGTCGAGCCCGGCCAGCGCGCCGGCGATCTCGGCTTGGCCGCAGGCGGCGACGGCCGGGCGCAACGAGGTTTCGATGCAGTCCAGCACGGCGCGCGCGCGCGTCCATGATTTGTCGGCCTTGCGCGTGCCGGCAACGAGGTCACGCGCCAGCAGCTCGAGCCGCTCCACCGTATCGCCCGCCGTGCGCCACGCGCCGCGTCCCACGCTTCGAGACGGCCGCTGCGCGGCCTCCTCAGCGTGAGGGTGGAGATTTGCCGTTTCGACTCCCTCATGTTGAGGAGGCCCCCCTAGGCCTGACGAAGGGGGCCGTCTCGAAACACGGGCAGCTTCGCCTTCGTTCGATTGCGCTGCATATCCGTGGAGTGCGTCGGGCTTAGGTCCCTGCCACTGCGCGCCCATCTCGCAGTCGAGCGGATCGAAGTCGCCCAACTCCAGGTCGGCGGCGAGCGCGCGGATCAGCGAGGCTTCCCCCTCCTTCCCGCTACCGCGCGGCAAACGAGTCAAGGCGACCAGGAGGTCGGTGAGCTGATCGCCCTCGGGCGAGCGGCCGAAGATATGCAGGCCGTCGCGGATCTGCATCTCCTTCAGCTCGCAGAGATAGTTGTCGAGCTTGCCGAGCGCCGCGTCCGGGTCGTCGTCGCCGGCGATGCCGCAGTCCTTGTCGAGGCCGATGCGCCGGGTCAGCTCCAGGATCTGGCCGCGCAGCACCTTGAGCCGGCGCGGATCGACGCCGGCCGCCTCGTAGTACTCATCGACCAGCAGCTCGAGCTCGGCCAGCGGGCCGTAGCTCTCGGCCCGGGTCAGCGGCGGGGTCAGGTGGTCGATGATGACCGCCTGGGCGCGGCGCTTGGCCTGGGTACCCTCGCCCGGGTCGTTGACGATGAAGGGATAGAGGTGCGGCAGCGGCCCCAGTGCCGCCTCGGGCCAGCAGGCGGCCGAGAGCGCCAGCGCCTTGCCGGGCAGCCATTCCAGGTTGCCGTGCTTGCCCATGTGGACGACGGCCTGGACGCGCGCCTGCTCGCGCAGCCAGGCATAGAAGGCGAGATAGCCGTGCGGCGGCACCAGGTCGGGGCTGTGATAGCTACTCGAGGGGTCGATGTTGTAACCGCGCGCCGGCTGCAGCCCGACGATGACCTGGCCGCAGCGGAAGGCCGGAATGGCGAAGGCGCCGCAGTCGAGCTCTCCGGTCAGGTAAAAGGGATCGCGCTCGGGCGGGCCCCAGCGTTCGTAAACATTCTTCTGAAGATCGAGCGGTAAACCACTGAAAAAAAATTCGTAATCTGGCCGAGCCAGGCTCTCGGCCACCTCTCGCCCGGCGGTCGCCGCATTGGTCGGGCCGGCCTGCAGGCGCTCGACCAGGGCATTGCCGTCGGCCGGGATGTCGGCCACGGCATAGCCCGCCTCGGCCAGGGCCCGCAGCAGCACCACCGTGCCGGCCGGCGTGTCGAGCCCGACGCCGTTGCCCAGGCGGCCGTCGCGGTTCGGGTAGTTGGCCAGCACCACGGCGACCCGCCGCTCGGCCGCCGGCGTCTCCTTCAGCCTCAGCCAGTTGGCGGCCAGCTCGGCCACGAAGGCGACGCGGTCGGCCCGCGCGCTGTAGGCCACGAGCGGACACTGGGTCGCCTCGTCGAAGCGCGCCTCGGACTTGAAGGAGACGGCGCGACTGAGGATACGGCCGTCGACCTCGGGCAGCGCCACGTTCATGGCGATGTCGCGCGCCGAGAGGCCTTGCGTGCCCGCCTGCCACGCCGCCTCGCTGCCGCCGGCGAAGACCACCTGCAGCACCGGGCAATCCAAATCGTCGAAAGGGCTCTCGCCGCGCGGCGCGCCCGGGCTCGAGACCGCGAAGCCGGTGGCGTTCAAGACAATCCCGGGCCGCGCCTCGGCGAAGAGCGCCCGCAGGGTGTCGGCCGAGACCGGGTCCTTCAGGCTGCTGCAGAAGAGCGGCAGGACGTTGACCCCGCGCTCGCTGAGTGCAGCGACCAAAGCATCGACCGGGGCCAGGTTGCCGGCCTGCAGCAGCGCCCGGT
>JBHJOF010000270.1:0-4350 GCA_050330055.1 Kiloniellales bacterium | reverse complement strand
CCTCGTCATCCCGGATGCGATGCAGCACGCAGTGCTGCTTCGCTGATCCGGGATCTTCCAGATGGAGAGCTTCGATAGCGCCAGATCCCGTGTCTGCACCGCATCACTGCGTGCTGCGGCGCGCACGGGATGACGGGTCAAGAATAAGCACCGCTGGTGTTAGGTAAGCTGTCCCTATAATTCGGCGTCGCCGGGAAAGGCCTGGGCCAAGAGAGTCGCCTGGACGGCGCGGTCGGCCCGGTCGAGCCGAACGTCTGAGGCGCGGCAGAGGGCCAGCAGGTTGGCGGCGGCCGCCTCGGCGCAGGGCTCGCCGCCGGCAAGCGGCAGGGCCGCGTGCAGCAGCTCCTGCTCGATGCGCTCGGCCTCCAGCTCCTGCGCCTTGATGCGCGCGCGCAAAGCACCGGCGGCGCCCTGCGCGGTCGCTGCGCGGCCCTTGAGCCAGCGGCGCAGGCCGCGCAGCGGCACCACGACCTGCCTGTGCCAATCGGTCACGGCGGCGATCAGCCGCTCCAGCTCGCCAGGCGTCAGGCGATGACCGCGGCTGCCGGCCCAACAACAGAACAGCAGCAGGTTGACGTCGAGGCCGTGGCGGTCCTGCAGGCCGAGGCAGGCCTCGGCGACGTCGGGCTTGGCGTAGAGCGCCAGCGAATAGTCCCAGAAGGGATTGGCAGAAGCTCGGTCCTTACTCTCAGTCGCCAAGGCAGATTCCCAGGCTGCGCGCCGTGCGCACCAGGTCGCTGTCCGGCTTGACGGCGTGATAGCTCTCGATCGCCTCGGTGATCGGCACGTCGATGGCGTGGCGGCCGGTCCAGGCGACCATACGGTCGAAGCGGCCCTCGGCGATCAGGTCGACGGCGCGCACGCCGAAAATCGAGGCCATCAGGCGGTCGCGCGGAGTCGGCATGCCGCCGCGCTGCACGTGGCCGAGCACGGTGACCCGGGTCTCGGCGCTCGTCTCCTCGGCGATGCGGTGTCCGATGTAGTGGCCGATGCCGCCGTAGGTCAGCTTGCCGCCGGCCTGCTGCATGTGGACGCGCTCGCCCTCCTCGGTCTTGACCGCCTCGGCGACCACGACCAGGGCGAAGTTGCGGCCGCCGGCCTTGAGATCGTCGATCTTCCGGGCGACGCACGCGATGCTGTAGGGAATCTCGGGCAGGAGGATGACGTCGGCGCCGCCGGCGATGCCGGCGTTAAGCGCGATGTGGCCGGCGTCGCGGCCCATGACCTCGAGCACCATGACCCGGGAATGGCTGGCGGCGGTGGGCTGCAGGTGGTCGAGCGCGTCGGTCGCCACCTGCACGGCGGAGGCATAGCCGATCGAGACCTCGGTCATGCCGATGTCGTTGTCGATGGTCTTGGGAATGCCGATCAGGTCGATGCCGCCCTGCTGCGCCAGCCGGCGCAGGATCGACAGGCTGCCGTCGCCGCCGATGCCGATCAGGGCATCGAGGCCGAGCGAGCGGTAGCCCTCGATCACCTCCTCCGAGCGGTCGATCAGGGACCCGTCGGCGAGCGGAAAGGCGAAGGGATTGTCCTTGTTGGTCGTGCCGAGGATGGTGCCGCCCTGGCGCAGAAGGTTGCCGGTAAACTGGGCGATCTCCAGCGGTTCGGCCATGACCGGCCGAGCCATCAGCCCGGCCGTGCCCTGGCGGATGCCGATCACCTCCCAGCCGTAGCCGAGCACGGCGCGATGCACCACCGCCCGGATCACGGCGTTGAGGCCGGCACAGTCGCCGCCGCTCGTCAGGATGCCGATTCGTTTGCTCAAAGTCTGGTCTCCCGCAATAACCCCGGTTCATCCCCTGACGGAGCGGGCGCCAGTGTCCGGAAAAGCCCCGGCAGGCGCAAGGCCGCGACTCCGCGTCGGACTCCCGCCCGAGCGCAAATACAGGTATACTGCTGGTCTTCTCTGTAGAATGGAGCGGATCGAGCGAGTCTTGGACGGGAGTGACGAGACTGACGCCGAGTTGATCAAGCGCAAGCTTGCCGAGCTATTGAGCGAACACCGCGACCTGGATGACGTGATCGCACGGGTGACCGACTCGGGCCCCTTCGATCAGCTACAGATTCAGCGGCTCAAGAAGCGCAAGCTGATGCTGAAGGACGAGATCGCACGGCTCGAAAGCAAGCTTCTGCCGGATATCATCGCCTGAGGAGCGACCGGACAGAGTCGTATCCAGAGCGGAAGAGCTTGCCGCGCCTCAGGTATCGGCGCGCTTGTTCTGGTACATCGCCCGGTCGGCGGCATCGAGCGCATCCTGCGCCTGCTGCCCGGGAACCAGGGTGTGGACGCCGAAAGAGGCGCCGACCGCCAGCGAATAGCCTTCCCATTGCACCGGGCGCGCCATGATCGCCTGGGCCAGCTGGGTTGCTTTGGCGTGGACCTCGTGCGGCGGTGCCTGGACCAGGATCACGCCGAACTCGTCGCCGCCGAGCCGGCCGACCACGTCCGAGCCGCGCACATGCGCGCTCAGCACCTGGCCGACGTGGCTGAGCGCCGCGTCGCCGGCGGCATGGCCGTGCGTGTCGTTGATCGCCTTGAGGCCGTTGACGTCGAAATAGATCACCGCGCTGGCCGCGCCATAGCGCTCGTTGAAAGCCATGATGCGCGACAGCTCGCGCACGAAGGCGCGGCGGTTGAGCACCGGGATCAGGCCGTCCTGATCGGCCAGCCGCTCCAGGTGCTCGACCCGCTTCTTGGCCTGCTCGAGCTCGGCGCGCAGGCTGTGCACCTCGGCCATCAGCTCGGTCAGCGCGCTGCGCACCTTGGGTGTCAGCTCGGCTTCGGTGAGGCCCATGACGCTGGCTTCATCGACCGGCTGGCCGGCGGCGGCGGCACCGGCGGTCGTCGTGGAGTCGCTCGCCCGGCGGCCGTCCTTGACCGCGCCCGCCCTGACCTCCCCCGGCGCGGCGGGCGCAACAGCGGCGTAAGGGCCGGCGTAGCCGGTGTTGCGGATCTTCATGTCCCGTCCCGTGCTGATGCAGCGGTCCCGGCCCGGAGACGCCCCCCGGAAGCCCCCCTCTGTCGCGCTGGGGGAGCCCCTCCTGGAAGCTCGGGACCCGCAGTGGGCAAGAGACTAGCCGGAATTTGGTAAACGGAACGTTCACACATTGCAACGCGGCCGCCCTGTGCCGTGTGCAGCGCTGCCCACCCCGCCGTCGCTTGCCTTGCCCGGGGGCGGCCCCGATAATGCGCCGCCTGACACCGCCGAAGACCAGGCCGCGCGACCGGGGCGCGAGATTTGGCCCGAACGGGGAGCTTCATGGCCAAGCAGCCGCCGCTCGTCGGCATCATCATGGGCAGCCAGTCGGACTGGGAGACCCTGCGTCACGCCGCCAAGACCCTGGAGGGCCTCGGCATCCCGCACGAAGCCCGCATCGTCTCGGCCCACCGCACGCCCAAGCGCATGGTCGACTATGCCGGCAGCGCCCGCGAGCGCGGCCTCCAGGTGATCATCGCCGGCGCCGGCGGCGCCGCCCACCTGCCCGGCATGGTGGCCTCGCTCACCCCGCTGCCGGTCTTCGGCGTGCCGGTCGAGAGCAAGGCGCTGAGCGGCCTCGACAGCCTGCTGTCGATCGTGCAGATGCCGGGCGGCGTGCCGGTCGGCACGCTGGCGATCGGCCGCGCCGGGGCGATCAACGCCGCCCTGCTGGCCGCCGCCGTGATCGCGCTGCAGGACCGCCGGGTGGCCGAGGCGCTGGACGCCTGGCGCGCGCAGCAGAGCGACGCAGTGGCCGAGCAGCCGAGCGACGAGGCCTAGCCCCGCGGTGGCGGAACGGCCCCCTCCAATTCCGCCCGGCTCGGTGATCGGCATCCTGGGCGGCGGCCAGCTCGGCCGCATGTCGGCCCTGGCGGCGGCGCGGCTCGGCTACCGCTGCCACGTCTTCTGCCCCGAGCCCGACCCGCCGGCCGGCCAGGTGACGCCGCTGGTGACGCGCGCCGCCTATGACGACTAAGCGGCACTGGCCGCTTTCGCCGCGGCGGTCGACGTGGTGACCTTCGAGTTCGAGAACATCCCCTTCGCGACCGCCGCCTTCCTGGCCGAGCGGGCCACCCTGCGGCCCGCGCCCGAGGTCCTGCGGATCAGCCAGAACCGGCTGCGCGAGAAGGACTTCTGCCGCATGATCGCGGTCCCGACGGCGCGCTACGCCGAGGTCATCGGACCCGAGTCGCTGGCCCGCGTGGCGCACGACCTGGGCCGGCCCTGCGTGCTGAAGACGGCCGAGCTGGGCTACGACGGCAAGGGCCAGGTGCTGGTCGGCCCGGAGACCGACGCGGACCGGGCCTGGGCCGAGATGCTCGCGCAGGCGGGCGCCCCCTCGAGCAGGTCAGAGTCGGGCGAGCCGGTG
>JBHJOF010000269.1:0-18805 GCA_050330055.1 Kiloniellales bacterium | reverse complement strand
GCCTGGGCGATCGCCGGGGCCGCCTTCTGCGGCTCGGCGCGGCCATCGCTGGCGGTGAAGATGCCGCCCTTGGCCGGCCGCGTCGCGCCCGGCAGCAGCGCCGCCAGATCGGCGCCCGTGATCAGCTTGGTGTCGAGCTGGTAGGGCCTGGCGTGCTCCAGCCAGGCTTCGAGTCCGGCCACGTCCTTGTCGGTCTCGCCGGCAAAGAGAATGCCGGCCTGGCGGAATCCGGTCTCGGCTTCGAGCTCGGCATTCAAGCCGCGCCAAAGACGCAGCGCCGCGATGCTGAGCGGGATCTCGAGCGGGTCGCGCATGGACTGCCGGCACCAGCCCCAGTTACGACTCGACTGCTCGCCGGCAATGTGACCCTTCTCGCAGAGGGCGACCGAGACTCCCGCCTTGGCCAGGTAATAGGCGGCCGCGCTGCCGATGATGCCACCGCCGATGACCACCACGTCGGCGCGGCGCGGCGGCTTGTCGTCGGCGACGACCGGGTCGACCACCGGGCCCATCAAAAACTCCCATCCACTGTGCAGTTCACCGCGATCTCCGGCACGCTCGCGGTGTTCGGCAGGTCCAGCACCAGGGCGACGATGCGGGCGATGTCCGCCGGCTGGGTCATCGCTGCGGGATCCCCGTCGGTCAGGCCGAGCGCCATGTCGGTCGCGACGTAGCCGGGGCAGATGGCAATGGAGCGGACGCCGTCGTCCCAGCCGGCGTGGCGGATGGCATGGGCCAGCGCCAGGGCGGCGAACTTGCTGACCGCATAGCTGCCCGATCCCGCCGTCTTGACGCGCTTGCCGGACAGCGAGGCCAGGGTCACGACCCGGCCGCGGCCGCTGCGGGCCAATTCCGGATAGGCCGCCCGCACCAGGCGCAGCGGCGACTTGACGTTGACGTCGAGCAAGGCCTCGATCTCGTCGTCGGAGACCTCGACGACGCTCTTGGGGATCATGATGCCGGCGTTGTTCACCACGGCGTCGATCCTGCCGAAGCGCTCGACGGTGGCTGCGACCCAGGCCGCTTCGTCGCCCTTACGGCGCGCGTCGAAGCGCTGTACCAGAGCATCGTCCGAAAGGCGACCGGAGAGCTTAGCCGGATTGCGCACGCCGAGGCTGAGGCGCCAGCCGCCGGCGGCCAGCCGCTCGGCGATGGCGGCGCCGATGCCGCGATTGGCGCCGGAGATCATGACCACCTTAGGGGGCTGCGCCTCAGTCATGGCACGTTCCCTTGTCGCGAAGTTCTGCTGGATGCGAAGGCTGCTAGCCGCCTGCCGCCGGCCCTTCGAGATGAAGGCGGTATAGCTTCTTCAGAAGCGACTGGAGCTGAGCTTGCTCCGCAGCGGTGAGGACGGAGAAGAAGCGCTCGTTCTGGGCGATGGCGATCGCCCGCACGCGCTCGGCCAGGGCCTCGCCCTTCTTGGTCAGATAGAGCTCGTGCGAGCGTCGCTCCCTGGCCGAGACGCGCTGGATGAGAAGTCCGGCCCCCTTCATCTGGTCGAGCAGCCTGACCATGGCCGAGCGGTCCTTCTGGATGATCTGGGCGATGGTCGAAGGGCGAACGCCCGGATTTGCGCCGGTGATGAGCAGCGTCGAGATCTTGCCGGTCCCGCGCGCCACCGGCAGCGCCCCCATGCAGTGGTCGAGATCGCGGCTGAGGCAGAGGTTGACGCTGCGCACGTAGAAGCTGGCAAGGTCCTGGAGAATGTCGAGGTCGACATCCGCCGGATCGACCGGCGGTGCTGCGGGTCGTCGGCGATCCGCTCCGCGCGGGACTTGCCGCGATCGGGCGGTGGAACGGTCCCTTGAAACGGTCACCTCTGGCGCCTCCCTGACGCAAATGCGCGTTGAATTTCGGTTGTTCTGCACCAAAAGCAGATTGCACAGGACTGAGCCCCATATCTCGTAGGCCTGTCAATAGGGCGGCGGCCGCAGGCCGTCGCGGCGGGTCGCCCGTTGATCGCGGAAGCGGTAGTAGGGCAGCAGGACGCGCGGCGCGAGGCGCATGTAGAGCGGCGCCGGCCGCAGCGGCTCGATCGGCAAGGCCAAGTCCAGCGGCGGCGTGTCCAGCGCCCAATCGGCCAACACCGTCCCCATCATGGTGCCGGTCGGCACGCCGCGCCCGGAATAGCCAAGCGACGCGACGATGCCGGGCGCCAGTCCGTAGAGGCGCGGAATCGTGCGCGGCTGCATGTCGAGGTCGCCATACCAGTAGTAATCCCACGCGATCTCGTCGAGCTGCGGCAGCAGCCATTTCAGGCGGCCGGCGACCAGCGCCTTGGTATAGGCGGCATCGCCGCCGCGCCGGCCTTCGACGAAGACCGAGGTCACCAGGCGGCCGTCCTTGTCGTACTTGTAGATCGCCGGATCGACGCGGCTCTCCACCACGGTGTGGTTCTCCGGCGCGATCGAGCGGCGCAGGTTGTCCGACAGCGGCCTGGTCGCCAGGCAGGCGACCGTGAGGGTGGTGAAGGTCTGGCGCAGGCCCGGCCAGAAGTTCGAGGTATAGGCGCCGGTGCCGCAGATCACCTTGTCGGCGACGACCGCGCCGGTCGGCGTCTCGACCCGCCAGCGCGTGCCCTCGGCCACGATCGCCGTTACCGGCGAGCGGGTGTAGAGCTCGGCCCCCTGCGAGATCGCCGCCCGGGCCAGGCCACGGGCGTAGCCGAGCGGGTTGAGGTGGCCGCCCTCGGGATGAAACCAGGCGCCGAAGTAACGCGGCGAGCCGGTCAGCCGCTCGGTCTCCTCCCGGTCGAGCATGCGGGCGGCCTTGCCGACCTCCTGGTAGCTCCGGCACTTGGCCTCGAGCTTCGGCAGCATGCTGGGGGCGTGGGCCGGCTGGATGTAGCCGTTCTGCACGCCCTCACAGTCGATGCCATAGCGCCGGATCAGGCCGAAGATGAGATTGGCGGCGTTGGTCTGCCGCTCGATCAAGCGCGAGGCATAGGGCTCGCCGAGCATGCGGCGGATCTGCGGAATTTCGTAGAAATGGAAGGTCGGCGTGCAGTGCCCGGCATTGCGGCCGGAGCCGCCGTGGCCGATCTGCCTGGCTTCGAGCAGGGCGACCGCGACGCCCTTCTCCGCCAGATGGAGCGCCGAGGACAAGCCGGTGTAGCCGGCGCCGACGATGCAGACATCGGCGCTGATCCGGCCGTCGATCGGCCCGGTCTCAGGCGCCGACGCGGCGGTCGCAAACCAAAGCGAGTCTTCCAAGGGCGCGTCGTTGGGCGCCATGTTCCTTGTCCAAGACGGCGGCCTCGTCCCCACGCCGAGGCTCACTGCGGCCACTATGGAACATATCAACTATGGACTTTGTCAACAGTTACCTTCGCCCGAAAACAGGCCAGTCTGCCTGGGGGGCGGCTAGCAGGCTGCTGAAAAAGTGAGATTTTGGAGCATACTTGGTGTCTGATCTCGGCGTTCAGGGAGGGCCGCATGATGTCGTGGCGCGCTCGGTGCTCCGATTTGTGCTGGCTTTCCCTGCATTTTCGGGCCTCCAGACGGACTCATCCCCTTGCCGCCAGGATCTTCGGGATGCGGATGAGATTATAAGCGGCGGCGGTGAGCACAAAGAACCACTCGACAAGGTCACGGCCGCGATGGCGGGTCTTGCGCAAGCCGCCCACAGTCTTGATCCAGCCGAACGGCTCCTCAACCCGCTTACGCTTGATCGTGCTGATGCGGTAACCGGGATGACGTGTTGTCCGCCCGTCGATCGCCGAGCGGCGGTTGGTGTCGTTCTGCGAGACGTGCGGTGTGCAGCCGAGCTTGCGGCAGCCCGCCACGAAGTCTTGGGTGTCATAGTTCTTATCGGCCCCCACGGTGCTGCCGGGCCTGGCATTGTCCTTGAGCATGGTCAGTCCTGTCGTGCGCTCGGCCGTGCCGTTGGCCTCGGTCAGCCTGGCATCGACGAGGAGCCCGTGGCGGTTCTCCATCATGAGGTGACCCATATGGCAGAGCTTGGCCTCCTTGCCCGCCCCTTTGCGGAACAGCCGCGCATCCGGATCGCTGGTGGAGGCATGCGTGTCATTGCGCCGCTTCTCGCCGTGGAAGTCGCGCTCGGCATTGCGCCCGCCACCTTGGTCGGACGGCGGCGGGTCATTCCTCGGGTCTTCGCCCGAGGACAGGCTCTTCGGCACAAAGCTCTTCATGCTGGCCCAGGCCTCGATCAGCGTGCCATCAATCGAGAAATGCTCGCTGGAGAGGAGCATCCTGACCTGCGACCGATTAAGCACGGCGACGAAGAACTTGGCAAAGGAGAGCGAAAGACCGCCAGAGGTCTTTCAGCGCTGCGTCGACCAGCGCCCGGACCGCACGCAACGGATGATCCGCTGGGATGCGATCCTCAAGCCCGACATAGCTGAAAAGTCCTTCCGAGCGCTCGTCTCTGCCCCGCATCGTGCCCCTCAAGCCAAAGCAACCAAGCTCATGCACGGAATCACACTCCGGACACCTCGAAAAGTGACTTCTTCAGCAACCTGCTAATCCATCATGGGGGCGACAGAGAGCATTGTTTGGCGTGACTTCAAAGACCTACTGTAAGCCACAATTCGTTCGGTTCAGTCCACGTTCTGATGAACTGGGAGGAGTTTGATCTCGTCTGGGCGGAACTGTACCCCTCACCATCTCGACGCCGAAGTGGCGAACTCAACGCCGCAACAGGCGCGCGAGAAGCGAGCGCCGTGAGCGTGGAGCAACGTCGAAGCCGTATTCCTGCTCAAGGGCGGCGGGATCCAGCTTGACGGCGTCGGCGAAGCGGCCCTTCAGTGCCTGGGCCGGCACGAGCTTCTC
The DNA here is from genome assembly GCA_050330055.1 of Kiloniellales bacterium. Classification (GTDB taxonomy): domain Bacteria; phylum Pseudomonadota; class Alphaproteobacteria; order Kiloniellales; family JAKSDN01; genus JBHJOF01. The sequence continues at coordinate 14,015 of JBHJOF010000269.1, read as the reverse complement.
GAAACGCGCCGCCTGGTGGTGGTCGCCCCCGAAGTGAACCACCAGCTCGCCGGCGCTGCGGTTGACGCTGACCCGCTCGCTGTCCTGCTCGACGAGCTCGCCCAGCAGGTCGAGCAGCGGCTTGTCCTTCAGCTGGTCGACCTCACTGATGCCGATCGGCGTCGCCCAGGACGGCAGTTCGTCCAGCACCTCGCCCAGCAGGTCGCCAAGGATCTCAGAGGACAGCCGCAGGAGGTCCGGCGGATCGTCGGCGTTCTCGGCGAGCGCCTCGATCAGCCTCGGGATGCGCGGTGCCACGCGGTCGAGATAGCTGCGATAGAGCGCGGTGCCGATCTTCGACAGCGCCGCGCGCGCCGGCGCCTCGGGGATGCTGCGCGGCCGCGCGCCGTCGATATGGCAGACGATCATCCGCTTCCTGAGGTCGGGCGTCACGGCCGTGACGTCGCGATTCGTGCTTATCAGGATCGGCGCATAGCCTTCGCCGCTTTCATGGTCGAACTTGACCAGGTCCGGGACGTACTGCGAGAAGCGGTCCCGATTTACGTCGTCGATGAGCAGCGGGATCGCGCCGAGCTGCTCGCGCAAGCCGAGCGCCCGGGCAGTGGTGAAATGCTGCCCGCGGATCATCTGCTCGATGCCGAACATGGAGCGGCTGATCACGCGCGAGAACATGGTCTTGCCGCCGTCAGAACGGCCGTACAGCACGGCATGAACCGGAAAGGCCAGCGGCGAACCGTCATGGCGCAGCGCGGCCGACCGCAGCAGCGGCGCGAAAGGCGCCGCATAGAGCCAGCAGGTCAGCGCCCAATAGCTGCGCGAGACGCCGGCCGCATCGCCGTAGAAGCGAGCGAAGCCCTCGAAGTAGGGCGCCAGAAGCTGGGCATCGCCTTGAACCTCGGGCCACGGCACCGGCGCGCCGACGCGGTGCCACGGCCGGCCGTCAAGCGTGACCAGGCCCGTCGCGAGGTCGATCCGGGCGGCCGGAACACGGTCCGTCTTGTCAGTGATCGGGCGCGAGGCATGAGCGCGATAAGCCCGGGCAAAGCCATTGGCGGTGACGACCGTGGCGCCGTTCCGGTTGCGATCGAGCGACAGCTGACGCAGCTCCGCGCCAAGCTCGCTCGCGTGCCGCATCGCGGCGGTGGAGAGCTCCGGCATGACGGGTGGTCGCGGCGCTTCGACGATGGCCCCTTGGGTACGCAGGAATCGGATGCAGGGAACGTTTAGAACGTCGACGGGATCCTCGGGAACCGCAAGCTTCGGCTCGTCCGGCTGGTTGGGCGCGATCACCAGGAGATCCGCGGCGACCGGGTCGGAGCGCTCCTCGTTCAGGTCATAGTACTCCATGAACCGCCAATAGTCGGCCTCGCCATCGGCGACGAAGAAGGTCTCCCGTTGCTGTCCCGTCAGCGCGGCAACGCTGAGGTTGGCCGAGCCCGTGACCACGCGAAAGCGGTTCTCGCCCGCCAGCAGATAGAGCTTGGCGTGGCTCGGTACCTGCCGGAGCAGCCGGAAACGAAGCGTACCGTCCTGGACGCGCTCCAGCAGCTGCTCGCCGCGTCGCGACAGCGCGGGACGCACGAAGCGCTCGATGAAGGCCTTCTGATCGGCGATCGCATCGGTGAATCGGTAGCCCGCCGCTGTGGTCGCCTGCTCGAGGGCGGCGATCTCGCGCGACAGCACCCGCTCGGAGCCGAAGGTGATCTCGACGTCCTCGAACATCTGGGCGACGTCGAGGATCGCCGGCATGCTGGCCGAGAAGGTAATCACCTTGAGGGTCAGGAAGCCCTCGAACAGCGCGCGCCATTCCAGCTCGCGCGTAGCCAAGACCTTGATGTCGAACACTTGGATTGCGTTGGCACCGGCCGCGAGCGGAAGGGGTGGCGCTTCCTGCGTCCCGGCGTCGATATCAAATAGATTTTCCACGAGCTGCCCCCAGTTCGGTCTGGCCTCCCAAACCTACCGCCGCGAACGCCAGCCGTGCAAACCCGTTCGCCTGTGCGGCCTACCGAAGCAATCGACGTTCATAGGGCAGTGAGTACCTGCGCGGTTGCCTCGGCGAGCCGGGCAATTTCATGGCTGCCGGCTCGGCCGCTGGCGGGCGACAGCGCGACCAAGGTGGACAGCGCCTCGTCCGGCAGATCACCACGATCGACGAGGTCGCGGATCTGGTCGGGCGTGGCCATCACGGCATCCGCGGGCAGCTCGTTGCGGCGCGCCAGCGCCGCCCCTGCGCCCATGGCCAGGGCCTTGGCCAGCAGCGGAACGGCCTCGTCCGCGAAGCCGCCGGACGCCAGAACACCGGCCATGCGGGCCGAGCGATCGGCCTGCTGCAGCAGCTTGGCGGCACGCGCCACCGGGTCGGGGCGGACCGGTTCCCTGTCCGTAAGATCGGGGCCCGCGGACTCGAGCGCCCGATGCAGCACCCGCGCGCCCTCCACGAGCTGCACGAGACCGGCTGTGGCCAGCCGTTGCATCGCCTGCCAGGTCGCGCGATCGAGGACCTCGACCGGCAGGGCGGCGGCAGCGTTGCGCACAGCGTCGCCCCGGGGTACCAGCCGCGCCCGCTCGGCCGCCAGCGTCGGCGCGTCGGCGTCGAGGACCGCCAGCAAGCCGGCGCCGCGCGCTTCCACCAGCAGCAGCCGCTCGCCGTGCCGCCGCTTCAGGTCGTCGACCAGGGCCTCCTCCGGCGTCAGAATGCTGAGCTTGGGTCCATCCGCCACCCCCATCATCGCCTGCATGCGCTCGATCATGGCGGCACGGCCGGAGGGCATCTTCAAAGCGGCGAGATCGCCCTCGCCGTCAAGCACGCCCTCAGCCAGCGCCTGCTTGTGGGCCAAGAGATGCAGGATGCCGTGCTCGATGCTGTCCTCGGTGACCAGGTTGATCACCGTCACCGCGCGGGTCTGGTGCTTGCGCCAGGCGCGGGCGATACGCTGTTCCAGCTTGGCCGGATTCCAGGGCAGATCGACGTTGACCACGGCGCTGGCCGCCTGCAGGTTGAGCCCCACCGCGCCCGAGTCCGTCGACAGGAACAGCCGGCAGGCCGGATCCTGCTTGAAGCGGGCGATCTCGGCGCGGCGCCGGATCTGCGGCACCGAACCGGTGTGCCAGGCACAGTCGACGCCCAGCTCGCCGGCCAGCTCGCGCACCATCCCCAGCATGCGCTCCCATTCCGAGAAGACGATGACCTTGCGGTCGGGCTCCTCCAGCAGGTCGCCGAGGATGCCCTCCAACTCCTCCAGCTTGGGACTGATCCGGCAGGTCGGATCAAGGATCGCGGGGGTGTCGCAGACCATGCGCATGCAGGCGAGCAGCTGCTGCATGCGGTCGAACTCCTCCTTGGTCAAGGGGCGCCTCTGCGCCACCTGCGCCAGGCGGGCTGCGGGCGCACGGTAGTCGTCGTAGCGCAGGCGCTGCTCCTCGGCCATCGGCACGAAGTAGGTTTTGACGGTGCGGCCGGGAAGCTGAGCCTCGACGTCCGCCTTGCGCCGGCGCAGCATCACCGGCTTGAGGCGACGGTGCAGCGCCTCCAGGTTCTGGTAGTCGATTGGGCGGCCACGCTCGTCCAGGCGGTAGAAGTCGCGGTTGAAGCGGAACAGCGGCCCGAAGATCTCGGGGTCGAGGAACTGCACGATCGAATAGGCCTCGTCGATGCGGTTCTCCAGCGGCGTGCCGGTCAGCACGAAGGCGAAGGGCGAGCGCAGGGACTTGACCTTGCGTGCCGTCTTGGTCTGCCAGTTCTTGATCCGCTGCGCCTCGTCAAGGATCACCACGTCCGGCTCGAGCAGTCGGTTGATGTCGTCGGCGTCGTTCAGCACCTGCTCGTAGTTGACGATATTGAAGAAGGCGGGCTCGCGGTAGGCGGCCAGGCGCTGCGGGCGCAGGCCGACGACGAAGCGCACGTCGCGGTCGGTGAAGCGGGCGATCTGGTCCTCCCACTCGGCCTTGACCGAGGCCGGGCAGACCACCAGCACCCGGCCGATGCCGCGGCGCCGGGCCAGGAGCTCGCAGGCGGCGATCGCCTGCACCGTCTTGCCCAGCCCCATTTCGTCGGCCAGCAGGGCGCGCTCGCCGAAGGCCAGGTGGCGCACGCCGTCCTGCTGGTAGGGCAGCAGGGGGTGCTTGACGATATCCCAGGTGGCGTGGCCCGCGTCGACCTCGGCGAGGAAGGCAGCCCGGGCTTCCTCCCGCGAGGCCAGCCGGCGCCGGCGCTCCAGCCAGGGGCCGAAATGGCGGGAGATCCGTATGATTGGCGGGGCCGAAGGCGCGACCGCCAGCAGGGCTCCGATGACTTTCGGATCGGCCGACAGGCTGCCATCGGCCGACAGGAAAGGCGCCAGCCAGGCCCGCGCGGCGGCGCTGTCGACGCCCGCCGGCCAGTTGAGCTGCGGCACCGCTTCCGCGTCCCGGCGCAGAAAGACCTCGACCCGAGGAGAGCTCCCCGCTGCCGCCTGCTTGAAGGCTCTCGCCCCACCCCTGCGGAGCGCCGCCAGCACGCCCTCGATGTGCTTGCAGGTGCCCAGCCCGTTGACCCGGTGGTCGACGCAGCCGCAGGAGTTGCTGCGGCCGGCCGGATCGCGGATCTCGACGTCGTAGCTGCCGCCGCTGCCAGAGCGCACGCGAAAGGTGCCGAACAGCGGATGGACCGGCTCGTGCGCCTCGACGGCGAGGATCTCGGTCTGGCCGCGCCAGCGCCTGAGCGCGATCTCGTCCTCGTCGCTGGTGCGCCAGCCGGCCGGTTGCGGCCGTTCCAGCACCTTGCGGGCGCGCGCCCGGCGCTTGCCGGCCTGCCGCGGTGTCTCCTTCGCCGTCATTGTGTCCTCCCGAATCGACTCACGGCAGCGGAACGCGAAGACGGTAGTGGAACGTCTCTCGGCCAGTCAACGTGCAGTCCGGCTATGGGCTATGGGCGTGCCTTGGGCGTGGTGTGGGAAGCGGGGATAAGTCGCCCGGCGCAGCGATGCCGAGGGTCTGACCGCGGCGGGTCAGTTATCCACAGGGCCGGTCATCGCTTGTAAAGACGGCTAAGCCGCGCAGCTTCATCCAGCCGGGTCCGAGTGCGTTGCCTGCGGCCCCGGAATGGTGCTGGAGCATGGAAACGAAAGGACGCCGACCCATTGGATGGCGGCTGAAGTATGATTGCAGAGCCCGCGACCACCGGCACCTACCGATCGGGACTCTGGCTTTGGTCTCCAAAGATATCGTTCGGTCATTCGATGTCGCTCCGTGATCAACGAGAGATAGGCTCACCAGAGAGCGCTATGCCTCAGACTATGCTGAAGCCGAGCATCATGATGCCGATCACCACCACGTCGGCTCAGGCATCGTCGCGCGTCAGGTAGGGCGCAAAGGTGGCCGGCTCAGGGATGACCGCCACGATCTTCATCTGGGCAATGCTCCGATGGGCGGCGGCGTCTATATGGGCTTCCAGCATGGCCGCCGCCGCCTCTATCGCATCCTGCAGCAGCAGTTCCACGATCATGCGGTGCTCGGTGATCGCGCTGCGGTCGCTCGGCAGACCGAGCTGGCGCAGAATGCGGTCCGCGGCCAGCACCGGCAGCAGGTTATCGCGGATCAGCTCGGCGAGCCGGACGTTCGGCGTGGCCAGGACGCAGGTGTCGATCAGCAATGTCTCGAAGGCCTCTAGGTTTTCCGCGTCCGGATCGGTAAGTGCCTCCTCCGCCGCGCGGAAGCGCTCGTAGAGCTCGTGCAGCCGGTCGCGAACCAAGTGCGGCGCGGCGTCGATCATGGCCGGCGGCTCGAGGATCTTGCGCAGCGCAAAATGCTCCTTGATCGACTGCGCGGTCAGCGGCCCGGCGATCCAATGCGAGCTCTGGTTCTTGCGGATTAGGCCGCGCTCCTGCAGCCGGCCCAGCACGTCACGCACCACCGTACGGCTGACGTTGAAGTGATGCGCGAGCTCCGCCTCGATGATACGGTACTGGCCGAACACCAGACAGGCGGCCACGTCGCGCTCGACGGTGTTGTAGATGCGCTCCCACGAGGCCCGGCTCTGCAGCGCCGAGTCGATTTCGTGCGGGATTTCGAGGCCTATGGCCTTGAGATCGAGCCGCAAGGGCGTTTGGGGTGCATCCGGCGGTCCGACCAGGACACCGCGCCCTTCGAAGCGGTGCACGAGCCCATCGGCCTCGAGGATCTGCAAGGCCTTCTGGACCGGTGCCCGGCTGGTCTGGAGGATCTCCGCGATGGGCCCCTCGAGCAGCACCAAGCCGCGCGGCAGGCGCCCGCCGGCAATGTTGCGCCGTAACACCTGCTCGACGATCTCGTAGCGGCGCTGCGCCTGGCTCGGCTGCCCCTCGGTCATGCGCAGGACCATCCTTCGCCGTCGGTTCGCTGCGTCCACCATGGCCGGTCCGGTCCTACGACATCAAGAACGGCAGAGGCCGCGCCCGCCTATAAAAATGGCTTTTGCACACGATGCGTCACTCTCCCATCCTTCTCATCGGTTCGATCCACCCCTAGAGAGCCTGCGATAGTCAGACTGGCATCATGCACAACCTGCCCATCCGGCCTCGCAGCCTGGTGGCGGCAAAGAAGGATAGTGCAATGTAAAAACGATATTGCATACAAAATTCATTTAGACTAGGCTCTTTCATCAGCGAGGCCCGGAACGGCCCTCGCCGAGTGAACAAGAAGAGCAGCGAACGCTCTCCAGGCCGCGCAGGAATCACAGCCCTGCGCAACAGGGAGATCACGTCGTCCAAGCCGGTGTTTGCCCGGTTTCCGACGGCGCGTGCGCATCGCTGCTCCAGGCTGTCCTGGAGTTGTCTGACGAACGATGGCGCCCATTCTTCAGCTCTTCGGGATCGGCAAGCGCTATGGCGACCTGGTCGCCGTCGACAACGTCACGCTGAGCATCGCCGAGAATCAGTACGTCTCGCTGCTGGGCCCGAGCGGCTCGGGCAAGACGACGCTGCTGCGCCTGATCGCCGGCTTCGAGCGGCCCGACAGCGGCCACCTGGCGATTGGCGGCCAGCCGATCGACGGCGTGCCGGCCCACCGCCGCGGCATCGGCTTCGTGTTCCAGAACTTCGCGCTCTTCCAGCATCTCACGGTCGAGCAGAACGTCGCCTTCGGGCTCGCCAACCGCGAAGCCGGCCCGGCGCTGGATGGGGGCGCGATCGCCAGGCGCGTGCGCGACATGCTTGCGCTCGTCGGCCTGACCGGCCTGGAGGGCCGCAGCGTGCACCAGATCTCCGGCGGCCAGCGCCAGCGCGTCGCGCTGGCCCGCACGCTGGTCACCGAGCCGCGGCTGGTGCTGCTCGACGAGCCGCTCGGCGCGCTCGACGCCAATCTGCGCACCCGCATGCGCAGCGAGCTGCGGGCGATCCGCGAGCGGCTCGGCGTGACCTTCCTACACGTGACCGGAAGCGAGTCCGAGGCGCTCGCCATGGGCGATACGGTGATCGTGCTCGACAGCGGCCGCATTGGCCAGATCGCCGATGCCGGCACGATCTACGACCGGCCCGCCTCGCCGCGCGTCGCCCGCTTCCTCAACTGCTACAACCTTTTCGAGGGCGCGCTGCGGGATAACGCCTTCGCCACCGCCGTTGGGCGTTTCCCGCTCGCCGGGCCGCTGCGCCTGCCCAGCGACTCTGGGAATCAAGCCCCAAGCCAAGCCTATGCGATCCGCTACGACCGGATCGACGTCCGGCCCGCCGACGCCACGCCTGCGGCCAACGAGGTCCGCGTCGAAGGTGCCTACGTAGCTGGCGAGTACACCGGCGCCTCGGTGCTGTCCTTTTTTGCCCTCGACGACGGTCGAGTGGTCGAGATCGAGGCCCATCTGAGCCATCGCGCCCCACCGAGCTACACGGAAGGACAGCGATACGGACTGATCTGGAAGTCCGACGACGCGCTCCTCTTCGCGTGAGCAGAGCCAGCAAGCGGGGAACTCCAGCCGGATGACGACGATGACGGAAACCATGGACGGCGGCGCGGCCCCGCGCGCAGAGGCGCGGCGGCGGATTGCCTACTGGCTGATCACGCCGGCTGTGCTCTGGATGGCGCTGTTCCTAGTCCTGCCGATCCTGATGATGATCTACGTGTCGTTCTGGACCCAGACGACCTTCACCATCGAGCCGACGCTCACGACCAAGAGCTGGGTCACCTTCTTCTCCAGCACCACCTACCTGGGCGCGCTCTGGACGACGATCCGCATCTGGCTGATCGTGCTGGCCGCCACCTTTGTGGTCGGCTACCCGACCGCCCTCTTCATCGGCCTGTTCGTCCGCAACAAGGCCCTGCAGACGGCGCTCATGGTGCTCTGCATTATCCCCTTCTGGACCTCCTTCCTGATCAGGGTGCTGGCCTGGCGGCCGATGCTCGGAAAGGAGGGCGCGATCAACATGATCCTGCAGGGCCTCGGCCTCACCTCGCAGCCGATCGAGGCGCTGCTGTTCTCCGAGCTTTCGGTGGTGATCGGCATGACGCAGATCTACTGCGTCTTCATGGTCGGCCCGATCGCCTTCATGCTGGCGCGCATCGACCCGAACGTGATCGAGGCGGCGCGCGACCTGGGGGCCAGCTTCGGCCGCATCTTCCGCACCATCATCCTGCCCCTCTCCATGCCCGGCGTCGTGGTGGGCGCGATCTTCGTCTCGGCCATGGTGCTGGGCGAGTTCGCCACCTCGGCGGCGCTCTCGGGCCGCAAGGTCAACCTGCTCGGCAACATCATCGTCACCCAGGTGGGCTCGCTGAAGTGGGCCTTCGCCGCCGTGGTCGGCGTCGTCCTCACGGTCATCATGGGCGCCGTCGTGGCGGGGCTGCTGCGCCTCGTCAACCTGCGTAAGGAGCTCTGAGCCATGCAGGCGAGCCTGCTCAAGCCCGGCCTGGCGCTCTATACCGCGCTCTTCCTGCTGTTCCTCTACGGACCCTTCGTCGTGCTCGGCATCCTCTCGTTCCAGACCGGACCGGAGGGCGGGCCGCAGTTCCCGATCATCGAGTGGTCGACCTACTGGTACCGCCACCTCCTGGGCCTGACGCCGCCGTCGCGCGTCGCGCCGCTGCCGATCGATGAGAGCTTGGCCCGCTCGCTCATTCTCGCCTTCGCGACCATGGTCGCCTCCACCGTGCTGGGCGTCGCTTCGGCCCAGGCCTTCCGCTCGCGCTTCAAGGGCTCCGGCATCGTCTTCTATCTCATCGTGCTCGGCATGATGGTGCCTGGCGTCCTGGTCGGCCTCGGCATGGCGCTGGTCGCCAACCTGCTCGGCATCGACCGCCACTGGTGGGGCACCGCCTTCGTGCTGCACGTGGTCTACACCTTCCCCTTCGCCTTCCTGGTCATGCTGGCGATCTTCAACCGCTTCGACGCCAGCGTCGAGGAAGCGGCCTGGTCGCTCGGCGTGTCGCCGGCGCGGACTTTCCGCAAGGTCACCTTCCCGCTGATCTTCCCGGGCGTGCTGTCGGCCATGCTGTTCGCCTTCACGCTCTCCTACGACGAGTTCTCGCGCACGCTCTTCGCCTCGGGCCGCGACCTCACCCTGCCGCTGGCGATCTACGGCACTTTCTCGGTGGAGATCCATCCGAACGTCTTTGCCTTCGGCGTGCTGACGACGCTGTTCTCCTTCTCGCTGCTGGCGGTCTACGGCGTTCTGATGTCGCTCTCGGTGCGGCGGGCCAAGCGCGTCGCCATCCAGGAGGACATCGCATGAGGACGGCGCTGGTCACCGGCGCTGGCTCCGGCATCGGCCGGGCGATCGCATTGCGCCTGGCTGCCGATGGCGATGCCGTGGTGGTCAACGATCTGCTCGAGGAGCGCGCTGCGGCGGTGGCCGAGGCGATCCGTGCGGCCCGCGGCCGGGCAAGCGCCGTGGCCGGCGACGTCTCGGCCGAGGCCGACGTTGCCGCGATGATCGCGGCGGCCGAGCAGGCCTTCGGCCCGGTCGAGATCCTGGTCAACAACGCCGGGCACGTGCACCAGGCGCCCTTCGAGGAGCTGACGGCCGCCGACTTTGACCGTATGTTCGCTGTGCACGTCCGCGGCACCTTCCTGACCACCCGCGCGGTCCTGCCGGGCATGCTCGCGCACGGCGCCGGGATCGTCGTCAACATCGCCTCCCAGCTCGGCCAGATCGGCGGTGTCCAGCTCGTCCACTACTCGGCCGCCAAGGCGGCGATCATCGGCCTGACCAAGGCGCTGGCGCGCGAGGTCTCGAGCCGCGGCGTACGGGTCAACGCCGTCGCGCCAGGGCCGATCAATACCCCGCTGGTCGCCGGCCTCTCCGAAGACTGGTGCCGCCGCAAGGCCGAGCAGTTGCCGCTCGGCCGCTTCGGCGAGCCGGACGAGGTCGCGGCCACCGTCGCCTTCCTGGTCTCGCCGGCCGCCAGCCTCTTCGTCGGCCAGACGCTCGGGCCGAACTCCGGCGACGTGATGCTTTGAGGACTGCCATGACCGACAGCGACCCTTCACATAGCGGACGGACCGTGCTGATCACCGGCGCCGGCATCGGCATCGGCCGGGCGACGGCAGAGGCCTTCGCGCGCAGCGGCGATCACATAGTGGTCACCGACATCCTCGAGATCGAGGGACGCGCCGTCGTGAGCGCGATCGAGGCGGCCGGCGGCTCGGCCGAGTTCATGGCGCTCGACGTGCGCTCGACCGAGCGGGCCGAAGCCGTGGTCGGCGAGATCGTGTCCCGGCGCGGCGCCATCGACGTGATCGTCGCTAATGCCGGCATCGCCCACAAGGTGCCGCTCGACCGGCTGGACGACGAGAAGTGGGACTTCACCTTCGACATCGACCTAAAGGGCATGATCCGCGTCGTCCGGCCGGCGCTGCCGGCCATGAAGGCGCGCGGCGCAGGCGCCATCGTCTGCGTCTCCTCGATCATGGGGGTCGCCTATGGCTGGGACGAGCACGTCCACTACTCGGCCGCCAAGTCGGGCGTCGTCGGACTGGTGCGCGGCCTCGCGGTCGAGCTGGCGCGCGCCGGCATCCGGGTCAACGGCGTCGCCCCCGGCTACATCCGCACGGCGCAGCTGCTCTCGGAGGAGCATTCGCTCGGCCCGGCGGGCGCCGAGGCGGCGGGTGCCTTCATTCCCATGGGCCGGATCGGCGAGCCCGACGACATCGCCGACGTAATCCTTTTCCTGGCGTCCAGCGCGGCCCGGTATCTGACCGGCCAGACGATCGTCGTGGATGGCGGCCTGCTGGTAGGCCGCTACTGAGGGCTGCGGTCGCGAGCGACCGTGGCGAGGAAACAAAAACTTCGGAGGCGGACATGATGAAAAAACTGGAAGTTACGCGGCGCCGGCTGCTTCAGGGCACGGCCGGGGCCATTGCGCTCGCCATGGGCGGCGGCACGCCCTTCCTCTCGTCACGCAAGGCCTATGCCCAGGCCCTCGCATCGCAGGAGCTGCGCACGATCGGTCTCTCAGTGACGGTGCAGGAGCGCATTCTGGCCGACTTCAAGGAGAAGTCGGGCGTCGGCTCGACCTCGGGCACAGCCGCCACCTTCCCGGACGCGCAGACCAAGATCCTCTCCGGCTCGACCGACTTCGACTGCTGGGAGACGATCGGCGAGCGTCTGCCGTCGGTCGTGATGACCAACAACGTCGAGCCGATGCCGGCGGACTCGCTCACGAACTGGGCCAACATCCGCGACACCTTCACCGAGGCCAACGACAAGTGGGAGCGCCGCTCGCAAATCGTCGGCCAGATCTGGACTGACGAGAGCCAGACTGCGCTGTGGATGGTGCCGGTCGTCTACAACTACGACTCCATCGGCTACAACCCGAACGTCGTCAGCGACGAAGAGGCCAACACCTGGACGGCGATCTTCGACGAGAAGTGGAAGGGCAAGTCGGGCCTCAACACCGACCCGCTGATCGCCATCGGCCAGGCGGTCATGGCGATGAACTCGCTCGGCCTAAGCGAGGTCAAGAACCCCGGCAACCCCTCGGCCGATGAGATCGACGAGGCCGCCAAGTTCCTCATCTCCAAGAAGAAGGAGGGCCAGTTCCGGGCCCTGTGGGGCGACTTCGGCGAGCTTGTCAACTTGCTCGCCTCGGGCGAGATGGTGGTCTGCGACGCCTGGCAGCCGGCGGTCATGGCGGTCAAGGCGCAGGGCAAGGCCTGCAAATACGCCGTGCCCAAGGAAGGCTACCGCGCCTGGGCGATCGGCCCCTGCCTCATCGCCGGCTCGCCCAACAAGGAGGCGGTCTACGCCTATGCCGACTATTGGCTCTCGGGCCCGCCCGGCATCACGGTCTCCGAGCAGGGCTACTACTCGCCGACCACCAACATCCAGGAAGTCATGGCGCCGGAGAAGTACGCCTTCTGGTACGAGGGCAAGCCCTGGGTCGGCGCCGAGGAGCGCGGCATCAAGGAAGGCGACCTGCGCGACGGCGGCTCGCTCGCGACGCGCGCCTCGAACGTCGCCTACTGGCACCAGTGGCCGGACGAGTACGACCACCTGATCCAGCGCTGGGACGAGTTCCTCAGCGCCTGACGACGGCCGGCGGCAAGCGGCGGGCGATTCGTCCGCCGCGCGCCCGCCCGGGGAGAGGACGCGATGACCTACGATCTCGAGCTCGCAGGGGTCGGCAAGACCTACGACAACGGCGTCGCCGCCGTGGTCGACTTCGACCTGCGCGTGACCAAGGGCGAGTTCATCGCCTTCCTCGGGCCCTCCGGCTGCGGCAAGACCACGACGCTTCGGATGATCGCCGGCTTCGAGACCATCACCACGGGCGACATCCTGATCCGCGGCCGGCGGATCAACGCGCTGCCGCCGGAGCGGCGGCCGACCTCGATGATCTTCCAGAACTACGCGCTGTTCCCGCACATGAACGTGCGGCGCAACGTCGGCTACGGGCTCGAGGTCAAGGGCATGGCGAAGGCCGAGCGCGACGCCAAGGTCGACCGCATCCTCGATACCCTGGGCCTTACCGAGGTCGCCGACAGCCGGCCGGACCGGCTCTCGGGCGGCCAGCGCCAGCGCATCGCGCTGGCCCGCGGCCTGATCGTCGAGCCCGACATCCTGCTGCTCGACGAGCCGCTCGGCGCGCTCGACGCCAACCTGCGCAAGGCGATCCAGAACGAGCTCAAGATCCTGCAGCGCACCCTCGGCATCACCTTCGTCTTCGTGACCCATGCCCAGTCGGAGGCACTCGCACTCTCCGACCGTATCGTCGTGATGAACCAGGGCCGCATCGAGCAGATCAGCCCGCCGCACGTCCTCTATACACGGCCGGACACGCCCTTCGTGGCGCAATTCATCGGCCGCAACACCATCCTGGATGGGGTCGTGTGCCGGCGCTCGCAGGAGGACGTCACGATCGAGACGCCGCTCGGCCTCTTCACCGGGCGCGCCAACCAGCGGCTCGGCGACGCCATGCGCGCCATGCTGGCGGTGCCGGCCGAGGCGATCGACGTCTACAGCCCCGAGAGCAGCGAGCGCGACGCCCTGGCCGCCCGCTATCGCGGCAACCTGCTGACCGCAAGGGTGCAGCGTACCGAGGTGGTGGGCCACGTTACCCACATGGACGTCGAGCTGCCGAGCGGCATGTCCATTGCGCTTGAGGGTCACGTCGACAAGTACCCGCGCGATGCCTTCCGCGTCGCCTCCGAGATCCTCATCGCCTGGTCGCCGGACGAGGCGACGGTCATTCCCGCCTGAGCCCCATGCCTACGACCGCCATCGCCCGCAGTCCCGAGACGCCGACAGCCGCGGCCCTCGCCACGGGTATCGCCAGCAGCCGGATCTGCCCGGTGGCGCTCTGCGAGGAGACGCTCGCGGCCATCGCCGTCTGCGACGACCCGGCAATCTTCCTGCTTGGCACGCCGGAGCGCGCCCGCCGCGAGGCCGCGGCCTCGGCCGCGCGGCAGCGGGCCGGCAAGCCGGCCAGCCCGCTCGACGGCCTGCCGCTCGCCTGGAAGGGCCTCTTCGATCTCGAGGGCCTGCCGACCATCGCCGGCTCCCGCGTGCTAAGTGACGCGCCACCGGCGGCGCAGGATGCCGCCGTCGTGGCACGCCTCGCCGCCGCCG
>JBHJOF010000268.1:0-10700 GCA_050330055.1 Kiloniellales bacterium | reverse complement strand
TGAGTTGTCCCTTTCCCCGCCGCTCCCGCTGGCCCGATCCCCTGGCGTCCAGGCACTATCCAGACCTCCTACCCTAGCCCTGGGGCTCGAGCGCGGCGGCGAGCGCCTCGCCCTTGCCCGCCGTCCCCCGTGAGGCCCGCTGGTCGGCCGTCAGCTCGTGCAGGTAAAAGATGTGCCGGCCGATCTCCGGCCCGCGCTGCAGCGCCTTGCGCCACACCGGCTGCACGTAGTCCGCGTGGTACCACAGCGCGCCGTAGGTCGGATCCTTGGAAAAGCCCCAATAGACGTAGCTGGCGACCATCAGGCTCTCCTCCCAGGCCCGGGCGTCGCGCGGCACGTTGCTCCGGCCGTCGCACCACCAGGAGAACTGGCAGCTGTGGCGTTTGCCGCCCTTGCCGCCTTCCTGCACGACCCCGCAGATCGTGTTGGGGAAGCGCCGGTCCTGGACCCGGTTCAGCACCACGTGGCCCACTGCCCGCTGGCCCAGCTCCGACTGGTTGCGGGCCTCGAAGTAGATGTTCAACGCGAGGCAGTAGAGCTCTTCGCGGAGCTCGCCCTGGCTGGCCCTGTCGCCCTGGGCCTGGGCCGTGTCCATGGCCAACAGGCCGGGCAGGGTGACCGCCAGCAGAAATCCGGCGGCCCGTCCCGTCCGAACAATGCGTTGCTTCAATCCGTCCTTGTTGCAAATCAGCATGACCCGATAGCCCTGATGGTTGACCCGTCAAGCGCAAGTCTCGGCGCTGGTGGAGGCTGGCTTGGAGCAATGGAGGCTTCCGTCTGGCCCACTCTGGCCCCGGTTTCCCCAAGCTCTACCCGCCCCGTCGTAATAACGTGGAGGATTTCGGCACAAAAGTCAACAAATAATGAAGCAAATTTAACTATAATTTGAGATAAAGTCAGTATTATCGTATAAAATTTAGAATGTATTTTAGCTAACCCCATTAATAGTTAAACTTGTTACCTGGCGATGATTTGCTGGATGTGGGGCGGCGCTTGTGGACGGGGTTCGAGGGTCATGAGGGCTGATGATATGGCTCGGACCAGGCCCTGGGCATCGGGCAGGGCAGGCGCGGTGGGGCCTCATCGGATGCAGCGGGGTGGCGCCCGGGCGGGCGGCGGGGAATGGGCCTGCGTCGCCGGTGATTTGTGCTATCTAGGGCCGGCCAACCGCTGGAGCTTGCGATGGTCCGCCGATCGGGCCGGTTCCGACCCGGCCGTCTCGTGGTTCTCCTGTCTCTGGGCCTGCTGGCCCTGAGCCTGTTCGCGGCCGGCTGCAGCCCGCGCCCCTTTGTCGTCGACCCGCCCCGCGCGGCCAAGGACGCCACTGGTGCCGCCGCCCGCGCGGTGCGGGCCGAGCTCGGGCCGCACGACTACGATCCCAGCCCCTTGCCGCTCTCGCTCTGCTACAGCAGTCAGTTCAACACCAGGGAGCAGGTGGTTGCGCGGGCTCGCGAGCTCTGCCCCAACAACGGCGAGATCCGCTATTACGACGAGGACGCCCTGCTCAACGACTGCTCGCTGTTCCAGCCGGTGCGCGTGACCTTCATCTGCAGCCCCGGCCCGCCGCCGCCCTCGCCCTATAACTGAGCGTTAGGCGGCGCCCGGCGCCTGCCATTCCTCGCGCACGGCCGGGTCGCTCTCGCCCGCCAGGCGGGTTGCGCACTCTGTGGCGAAGGCCTGCGGCGTGGCCAGGCTGGCCAAGGCCCAGACCGCCATGGCGCGCACCAGCGGCGATTGGTCGTCCAGCAGGAGCCGCACCTCGGGCAGCAGGGCCGTCTGGCCGCTGTTGCCAATGGCGATCAGGACATTGCGCAGGAAGCGGTCGCGGCCGATCCGCTTGATGGTCGTGCCGGCGAAGCGCTGGCGGAAGGCCGCGTCGTCGAGACGCGTGAACTCGGCCAGGACCGGCGCCGCCAGGTCGTCCCGCGGCTGCAGGGCGGGCTCGCGGCAGGCCTGCGCGAACTTGTTCCAGGGACAGACCGCCAGGCAGTCGTCGCAGCCATAGATGCGATTGCCCATGGCGCGGCGAAATTCGCGCGGTATGTGCCCCTTGTGCTCGATCGTGAGGTAGGAGATGCAGCGCCGCGCATCGAGCCGGTAGGGCGCCGGGAAGGCCTTGGTCGGGCAGACGTCGAGGCAGCGGTGGCAGCGCCCGCAGTGGTCCTGCTCCGGCGCGTCAGGTGCCAGCGCCAGGTCGCTGTAGATCTCGCCCAGGAACAGCCACGAGCCGTAGTCGCGCGACACCAGGTTGCTGTGCTTGCCCTGCCAG
Source organism: Kiloniellales bacterium (assembly GCA_050330055.1). GTDB lineage: Bacteria > Pseudomonadota > Alphaproteobacteria > Kiloniellales > JAKSDN01 > JBHJOF01. The sequence continues at coordinate 8,431 of JBHJOF010000268.1, read as the reverse complement.
CCGAGCCCGGCGCGCTCGGCCAGCGGCTTCTCCATGACCGGGGCGGTGTCGACGAAGACCTTGAGCGCGCAGCCGAGCTCCTCGGCCATCCAGCGGCCGAGCGCCTTGAGCCGCTTCTTGATCAGGTCGTGGTAGTCGCGGTTGCGCGCATAGACCGAGATGTTGGCCAGCTCCGGCGTCTCCAGGCGCGCCAGCGGATCGTCCGGCGGCGCGTAGTTGAGCGCCAGCACCACCACCGAGCGCGCCTCGGGCCAGAGTGCCTTGGGGTCGGCGCGTTGCTCTGCCCGTGCCGCCAGCCAGCCCATGTCGCCGTGATAGCCGAGCGACAGATACTCGGCGAGGTCACGCTTGGCCGCCGCGCCCAGCTCCGGCGCCGCGAAGCCGACCGCGTCGAAGCCCAGCGCCAGCGCCCGCTCGCGGATCGCCGCCTTGGGGTCCAGGGCCTTCGATGCCGCAATCGCCGTCACGCCAACCTTGGTTGGTAACGAGTTACCCTGATCTTGTTCTGGACCTTGCGCACTCGCGCCAAGTCATAGGCGGTCTGCATGGCCAGCCAGGATTCTGCAGTGCTCCAGCCCATCTTCTCCAGACGGATCGCCATCTCCGGCGAGATGCCGGCGTGCCCGTTGATCACCCGCGTCAGGGTATTGCGGGTGACACCAAGCAGCTTCGCGCCCTCGGTGATGGTCAGCCCCAAGGGCTCGAGGCAGGCATCCTTGATTGAGCGGCCCGGATGCGGCGGGGTCTTCATCGGCATCCGTCAATCTCCTAGTGATAGTCTACCAAATCCACATCGGAGGCGCCGCGATCTTCGAAGCGAAGGATGATTCGCCAGTTGCCCGACACCTTCGCACTCCAAAGGCCCTTCGTCGGCTGTCTGCCCCATCGGAAACAACTCATCGTAACCACTGTCTAGCAAGGGTGCAGCATTCCTGGAAACCCAAGGATTTGCGCTTTGTGCGGGTCTACTGTTCGCCTAGCGTCCACGCTAAGTGTGGGGCACAATGCACAAAGGATCGGACAAAATTGAACAGTGCGGCAAAGATGGCTTCTCTGGATGATGAGTACCGAGAAGTAGAGGCGTCTTTCTGGCAACTCTTAAAGAAGGACCGTTACGACGACGAGTCCTATGACAAGGGCCAATACCAACTTGTCTTTGAGAACCTAATTCCCAAAGTTCGCCGATGCGCCAATCATGATGGTCTTTCGCGATCTAACTACGAAGCTCGCCTGCGAGAAGCAGCAAGTATCGTCGATGATATTGCATTCGCCTTAAGTGCGGGCTCGGAGAACAAGCGACCCGGCTGCATCTGGTCCAACCCTCCATTAGACTGCGTCACCTCTCGGCCAAAGGATTGGTTTGAAGCTAGCCCCGTGGATAAGTCCCAACTGGATGCTGCTACAGCGGCAATTGTATACTTAACGCAAACGATATCAATTGCCATAGCCGCGGCGGGGCGCAAAATCAAGGATTTGCCCCTTGCCCGAGTCGCCAGCCAAGGCATGGCTTGAATTTCTAGCCGCACGACTCCACTGGAAAATGGATCAGCTCGATCCGCTCCCTGGGGACGACGAAATCTGCTGGGCTCGCCTTTCGCATGAGGAAAGGGAGTTCTACCGAGAGTCGGTCGAGTATGTGTTAGATGGGGCGGCCATTGACCTTGATCTTTTCGAGAATGGGCCGCCCGACTTCGATCCTGTATGTGGGGGCTCCAAATGGCTGAAAGAGGCTGACTAGCGCTATTATGTTTGGGTGCTCACGGAGAACCCCGACAAACAGGCCATGCAATGAGTCTTGAGGCGGAAGCTTGCCCTCTGCTCCGCCAACGTAGTCGACAGCGTTTGTGCGCTTCCCAAGAATGATATCGGGCAGGTAGGGCTCAAAGGTCCCATATCCCAGGTAAGCAACCGCAAGAGCGTGCCCGATTTTTGCCAGCATGCGGCTGAAGGGACCCAACTCAAATTTTGCTGAAAGCTGCACGTTTTTTCCTAGAGCATCAAACTTCGCCCTGTAGCCCGGAAGTTGGCATTGCCAGACACCGGCAAATCCATAGTCGGCACCGTAAGATTTTCCTATTGCAAGCCCTGGCGGCGGGAGAAGAGGCAAGGCGATCATGTGAGGCATCTGTTCTGTGGGGACTTCTCGGGGGCTTTCGCCATCTTTGTCTACATCATAGACTGTGAATGACTTAGGCCTGCTCCATTTTCGCCGCTTGTGAAGTTTTAGAAAGGTTCTGGCGCTTTGGAACGTCACGCGCGCGCAAAAGCCTTCAAACCCCTTGGTGATATCGGCACAATCGTCGCAGCTCGCTTGTGGTAGAATGAGAACGCCATCCAGGCTTGCAGGTATGATATGCTCTTTGGAGAGCTTTGAGCCTGCCTCCTGGGCGGTACGACCGCAATAAATGCATCGCCCAACGGGGTCGAATATCCGTCTTGGATCTGCTTTCACTGTGCCCATGAGTGAACGAGCCCAAAAGCAAAGAAACCAGAGCGATGTGCGGCAGCACATGGACGATGCCTTGCGCCGCGCGCTCAGCACGCCGCCCCAGCCTCACAAGCCGAAGGCTAAGGGCGACGCGCCAAAAGCCGCCTCAAAGCCTCGTCGAAAGACAAGAGGCGCTTAGGCTTCCGGTTGACGAGGCTGTTGATAGGTGAGCCGCTTGCCTTCGGCGCCCTTGATCGCACGAGCCGCGCGCTCTGCGTCGTCGACACCAAGGCCTGAGCGCTCGTTGTAGCGAAAATCGAACTCGGCCAAGTACCGCTTCAAATGAGTGCCGCTCACGTGGTGATAGGTGCCGGTGATGCCGCGCTTTAGGATGCTGAAATAGTTCTCGACCGTGTTCGTATGCCAGAAGGTGCCGCGAACATACTCGTCAATCGAATGGTTGACCGTGCCGTGCCCGGCAAATTCCTCGCCTAGTTTTGTGTAGACCGCGCTCTCGTCGGTCATCAGATAGCTGGCGCGATCGGCTTGCGTCACGATCTCTAGCCGCACGTTCTTGGCCGTGACGGTCGGGACATGGGCTGAGCGGACCTTGCCGCCGCGCTCGACCAGCGCCATGACGGCTTCCTTCTTCGGGGGCTCCTTGAACGCGCGGTTTTTGGCCTTGCCGCCTACGTAGGTTTCATCGGCCTCGACAACCTTGTTGCTGCCGCCAAGCGGGCCGAAGTCGTTACCGGGCCGCATGGCCTCGCGAATGCGGTGCGCCATGAACCAAGCCGATTTGTAGGTAATGCCGAGCGTCCGATGTAGCTGATGGGCGCTAATGCCCTTCTTGCTGGACGCCATCAGAAAGAAGCCGGCAACCCACTTGTGCAGCGGGATGTGGCTGCGCTCGAAGATCGTGCCTACGCGCACCGTGAACTGCTTCTTGCAGGACAGGCAGACATAGAGCCCTTCGCGGCCCTTGGCCTTCGCCGGGCTGGTTTTCTCGGCCTCGCCGCAGTGCGGGCAGAAACGGCCATCGGTCCAGCGCAGGCTTTCCAGATACTCGCGGGCCTTGGTCTCGTCGTGAAAGATCGGATTGGAGAAGGTCAGTCCCATGATCGCGCTCCCTGTCTGCCTCTAATATGGCATCAGGCGCCGTTTGCGTCAAGTATATAATTGCCGCTACAGCGCGTTACCTCCAGCGCCCCTGGATGCAATTGAATCTCTTGGATTGGTACATCCTGAATGGCTACATATTCGACGAGGTTGCTCGCTTAGCGGAGGGCATAAAATCTGGAGAGGCGGTTGGTATCATCAATTGGGCTCACGTTCTTGCTGAAGGTGACCTGGGAAAGACATACTATTGGCGGGCTGCCTTTCAACTCTCAAAGTTTGCCGTCCGATGGTTGCTGATTCCTGGCATCGTGTTCGCGGTGTACTATGCCGGATATCAAGAAGCGGCCATGTGGATGGCTTTCCCTTACGGCGTATACTTATTGATACATATAGCCCTTTTCCCGCGACGATACCTCAAACGCAAGGCCGTCGCCAAGGCGCTTGAAGGACAAGAGAGAACGCTCAGAGCATTGATAAACGTGTATCAAAGCAGCTCCACCGAGATACTTCACCCATCAAGACTGCGCGAGCTTATCGCCCGTACAGAGGCTGAAGAGGTGTTTTTCCGACCAGCGGTTTACTCAATCTTAGATAGGGCGATTGCGCGAGACCCTGCTGTATTTGCGCTTGAGGAGTCGTATTAGCTCCTGGTCCGAGGAAGGCGGCGCGATATTTCAAACCGCCGGCAGATCGCCCTCCGCCTCGGCCTCGGCCTGCGCGGCGGCGAAGTCGGCGAGGCGGCCGTCCTCGATCGCCCGGCGCAGGCCGGCCATCAGCTCCTGATAGTAATATAGGTTGTGCAGGGTCAGCAGGATCGGGCCCAGCATCTCCTCGGCGCGGAACAGGTGGTGCAGGTAGGCGCGGCTGTAGGCGACGCAGGCCGGGCAGGCGCAATCGGGATCGAGCGGGCGCGGATCCTCCTTGTGCCGGGCGTTGCGCAGGTTGAGCTGGCCGCGCCGGGTGAAGGCTTGGCCGGTGCGGCCGGAGCGGGTCGGCAGCACGCAGTCGAACATGTCGATGCCGCGCTGGACGGCGCCCACCAGGTCGGCCGGCTTGCCGACGCCCATGAGGTAGCGCGGGCGATCCTCGGGCAGGGCCGGCACGGTCACCTCGAGCACCCGGAAGGTGGTGGCCTGGCCCTCGCCGATGGCGAGCCCGCCCACCGCGTAGCCGTCGAAGCCGATCACCGTCAGCGCCGCGCAAGAGGCGAGACGCAGGCCGTCGTAGACGCTGCCCTGCACGATGCCGAACAGGCCGTAGCCGGGCCGGGGCACGAAGGCCGTCTTGCAGCGCTCGGCCCAGCGCATGGAAAGTCGCATGGACTCTTCGGCCGGCCCCTCCGCGCAAGGGAAGGACGTGCACTCGTCCAGCACCATGGTGACGTCGGCGTCGAGCAGCTGCTGGATCTCGACCGCGCGCTCGGGCGTCAGCTCGTGGCGCGCGCCGTCGATGTGCGACTTGAAGGTGACGCCACGCTCATCGATCTGGCGCAGCTCGGCCAGCGACATGACCTGGAAGCCGCCGGAATCGGTCAGGATCGGCCCAGGCCAGTTCATGAAGCGGTGCAGACCGCCCAGCCTGGCGACGGTCTCGGCGCCCGGGCGCAGCATCAGATGATAGGTGTTGCCGAGCAGGATCTCGCTGCCGGCCGCCGCCACCTGCTCGGGCAGCAGGCCTTTGACCGTGGCGGCGGTGCCGACCGGCATGAAGGCCGGGGTATTGACCACGCCATGCGCCGTGGTCAGGCGGCCGCAGCGCGCCGCGCCGTCGCGCGCCAGGAGCTCGAAGCCGAAGCCGGGCGCCCTCATGCCGCGCGCTCCAGGAGGCAACAGTCGCCGTAGGAATAGAAGCGATAGCCGGCAGCCTTGGCGTGCGCGTAGGCGGCCTGCATGCGCTCCAGCCCGGCGAAGGCGCAGACCAGCATGAAGAGGGTCGAGCGCGGCAGGTGGAAGTTGGTCAGCAAGAGGTCGATCACCCTGAAGCGGTAGCCGGGCAGGATGAAGAGCTCGATGTCGCCCTCGAAGGCGCCGAGCCGCCCGTCTTGCCCCGCCGCGGCCTCGAGCAGGCGCAGCACCGTGGTGCCGACGGCGACCACCCGGCCGCCGGCCGCCCGCGCCGCCTCGATCGACGCCGCCGCCTCGGCCGTCATGATGCCATGCTCGCTGTGCATGCGGTGGTCCTCGGCCTGCTCGCTCTTGACCGGCAGGAAGGTGCCGGCGCCGACGTGCAGGGTCACCGTCGCGCGCCTGACGCCGCGCGCCTCCAAGGCCTGCAATAGGGCCGGCGTGAAGTGCAGGCCGGCGGTGGGCGCGGCGACCGCCCCTTCGTGCCGGGCGAAGATGGTCTGATAGTCCGCTCGGTCGTGCGGGTCCGGCCCGGCTGCGCGGCGGATGTAGGGCGGCAGCGGCATGGCGCCGTGCCGCTCCAGGGCGGCCAGGAGCGCGGCGCCCTCGCGGTCGAAGGCAAGCTCGACCTCGCCGCTCTCCTGCCTGGCCCGCACCTCGGCGGCGAAATCCCCCTCTGAACCTTTGGGGGCGAAGTCGATGCGGTCGCCGGGGCGCAGCCGCTTGGCCGGCCGGGCAAAGGCGCGCCAGCACCCCGGTCCCGCCTCCTTGTGCAGGGTGACCTCGACCTTGGCCGCGCCACGCCGGCCGGTGAGGCGGGCGGGGATCACCTTGGTGTCGTTGCAGATCAGGATATCGCCGGGCCTGAGCAAGTCGGGCAGATCGCGCAGGGTACAGTCGCGCAGGCGCTCGCCGACCAGCAGCAACCGTGCCGCGTCGCGCGGCGATATCGGGTGCTGGGCGATCAACTCTCGCGGCAGCTCGAAGTCGAAGAGGTCGGTCCGCATGGGAGAGGCTCATAGCAGACCGGCGCGCGCGCACAAAGATTTCGCTGCGCCGGGGCTCGCGCTGGCTACAGGAGAGCGCCGCCGGACCGGGGTCAGGCAAAGGAGGGGACAGGATGGCCGACAAGAGACCCAATATCCTATTCGTGCAGGCCGACCAGATGGCGCCGCAGTCCCTGCCGCTGCACGGCCATCCCCTGGTCAAGGCGCCCAACATCACGGCGCTGGGCGAGGCCGGGGTGGTCTTCGAGTCGGCCTACTGCAACTCGCCGCTCTGCGCGCCCTCGCGCTTTTCCATGCTGTCGGGCCTGCCGGTCTCGGCCATCGCCGCCTATGACAACGCCGCCGAGTTCCCGGCCCATATCCCGACCTTCGCGCACCAGCTCCGCCTGGCCGGCTACCGCACGGCGCTGGCCGGCAAGATGCACCTGGTCGGCCCCGACCAGCTGCACGGCTTCGAGGAGCGGCTGACCACCGACATCTATCCGGCCGACTTTGGCTGGACCCCGGACTGGGAGCATTGCGACGTCCATCAGGACTACTTCCACACCATGCTGAGCGTGGTTGAGGCCGGCCCCTGCGAGCGCAGCCTGCAGCTCGACTTCGACGACGAGGCCGCCTTCCGCGGCGAGCGCGCGATCTATGACCTGGCGCGCGCGCGCGACGGGCGGCCGTTCTTCCTGCTGGTCTCCTTCACCCATCCTCACGATCCCTACACCATCACGCAGGACTACTGGGACCGCTACGACCACGCGGCGATCGACCTGCCGCGCGTGCCCGCCATGCGGCCGGACGAGATGGACCCGCACAGCCGCCGCGTCCACTGGGCCTGCGGTATGGACCGCTATGACCTGAACGAGGAGCGCGTGCGCAACGCGCGTCACGCCTACTACGGCGCCATCAGCTACGTCGACGACCAGCTGGGCAGGCTGCGCGCCGCCTTGCGGTCGACGGGACTGGAGCGCGACACCATCGTGATCTTCACCGGCGACCACGGCGACATGCTGGGCGAGCGCGGCCTCTGGTACAAGATGCACTTCTTCGAGCGCGCGACGCGCGTTCCCTTGATCGTGGCGGCGCCGGGGCGCTTCGCCGCGCGGCGCGTGGCGCGCAACGTGTCGCTGCTCGATCTCTATCCGACCCTGCTCGATCTAGCCGGCGCCGGCGAGGCCGAGACGGCCGAGCCCTTGCCCGGCCGTTCGCTGCTGCCGCTGCTGCAGGGCGATGAATCCGGCTGGTCCGATACGGTTTGCGGCGAGTACCTCGGCGAGGCTGCGGCGGGCCCGCTGGTCATGATCCGGCGCGGCCGGCACAAGTACATCGTCGGCGATGACAGCCCGCCGCAGCTCTTCGACGTGGCGGCCGATCCGGACGAGCTGAGCAACCTGGCTGGCCGGCCCGAGGCGGCAGAGATTGAGCGGGCTTTCGCGGATGAAGTCGCCGCGCGCTGGGACTTGGAAGCGCTCAAGCGTGACGTGATTCTGAACCAGCGCCGCCGCCGCCTGGTCTTCGAGGCGCAGAAGCGGGGCCGCCACACGCCCTGGGACTTCCAGCCGAGCTTCGACGCGGCGCGGCAGTACGTGCGCAACGTCAGCGACATCCTGGGCGACCTGGAACGCCAGGCGCGCCTGCCCTGGTCCGCCGAGCCGCCACCCGACGGCCCCGCGGCCGGTTAGGAAGGCTCGCCTGGCCGGGTGTCGTGGCGCAGGCCGAGGCTGACGCGGGGCTCGCTTATGTCCGTGAGGAAATGGAACGGCCGGTCCGAGAGACCGGCGAAGGGCGGCTGGCGCATCAGCAGCAGGCAGCCCGGATAGTCGGGCAGCTCGCGCGCGCCTTCGCCGGCCCGGTTGTCGCAGATGAAGAAGCGGCCGCGTCCGGCCAGGTTGATCAGCGCGACCAGGCCGCGGTAGCGAAGGTGGTCGCGGTGCGGCGAGATGCCGATCGAGCCGGCGCGGTAGCGCTGCACGGCGAAGTCGTTGAGGACGAAATCCTGCAGAGGTGTCGGCTCGAGCCGACACCTCTGCAGGATTTCGTCC
>JBHJOF010000267.1:0-10112 GCA_050330055.1 Kiloniellales bacterium | reverse complement strand
CGCCCTCCGCGTCGCCCCGGGCGCGCTGCGCGGCTTCGAGCGCGTCGCCCTCGCTGCCCGCGCCATCATCGCCGAACCAGGTCCAGGGCGCATACCAGGACGAGCCGCCAGATGTCTCTTCATGCGTCTCATGCGTCGCAACTTCGCTTGGCGAGGCCTCCTGGCCAGGCGAGCCGCCGCCGGTGACCTGCGTCACTTGCCATGTTTGTGCCTGCTGCTGATCCGCCGACGCCGACTCGGTGGGCGGCGCCTCGCCGCCGAACCAGGTCCAGGGGGCGTACCAGCTTGCGCTACCGTCCGCCTCCTCGGTTGCCGATTCGGCCGATGCGCCGGCCGATGGGGCCGAGCTCGCTTCCAAGCTCTCGAGGCTGCTCGCGGCAGCGCTGTCCGGCGACACCGTCTCTGCCTCGTCGATCCAGCTACAGGACAGCAGCAAGGCGGGCGCCAGCAGCACGGCGAACACATTCAGCCGGCTCTCGGCGCGGTCCCCCATAGCGCAGCAACGGGCCCGCCTGAAACCGCCGCCACGTCCGCCAAAACGTTCGCCCACCGTCACTTCCTCCGACCGTCCTGGTCTTGCCTTGCCGGCGCCAAATCTAACCTAAGCGAGGCGGCGAGGCCACACGGCAGCAAATCGGCCGGCCCGACAAGCCGGCCCTGGTCTGCCCGGGACCCTGAATGGAAAGGGAGCTGCCACCGCCGGCGACAGCTCCCCATTTCCGCTCTGACGCGCCGCTCTCCGCTCACTGGAAGCCGCGAGTGGCTCGGCGCGGCAGGCCTACCTCTCGAACTCGATCTCCACCCGGCGATTGGCCTGCTCGGGAACCCCGTCGGGCGTGGCGACCATCGGCCTGGTCTCGCCGAACCAGTCGACCGCGATGCTGCCGGCATCGATGCCGTGCGCCTGGAGATAGTTGGAGACCGCCTCGGCACGGCGCTGCGACAGCGCCATGTTGTAGGACTCGGGACCGGCCCGGTCAGTATGGCCGCGCACGATCACCACGGCCGGCTCGAAGCCGCCGGCATCGTTCACCACCTCGTCCAGGGTCGCGCGCGCCTCGGCCGTCAGGATCGCGCTGTCGAACTCGAAGAACACGACATAGGGGCCGGGTGCGGGCATCGCCTCGGCCATCGCCTCGCCGGGCCGCAGTGCCTCGACTTCGGCCATGGCGGCGAGGTAGGCGTCACGGCAGGCTGCGATGTCGTCGGGCTGGAAGTTCTCTTCCTGCTCCTCGACCCAGCAGTCGTACATGACCTGCGCACGCGCCGCCGGCTCCGGTGCCCAGTCCCGGGCGCCGGCTCTGAGCGCCTTCTGCAGGCGCCACACCTCGTTGAACAGCTCGGCGCGGTGCTCCGGCGGGATCCAGCGGTGGGTGATGGGATGCTCCGGCTCAACCCGCTTGCCCAGGGCCACCGCTTCCGCCCGACGCGCGAAACGATCGGAATCCTCGTAGTCGCCCCGGTTGAACTCGGCCTGGGCCAGATCGAGGTAGCCGGCATGCAAGGCGGCCTCGAACGGCGAGGCAGGCGCCGTTGTCGCCTTGGCCCGCTCGAGCTCGAAGCCTCTGGTAATCCCTGTTGGTTCCGCCCCGTAGTGCTCGCAGGCACCCAACAGCAGAACCGCAAGCCCGATCGCTGCCGCGTATCGGATTTTCGACATGATCGTACCCCTCTCTGTACGACGCACCTGGCCAGCGACTCTAAGGGTTTGGTGGAACACGAACCAGAGAAATCTGTACCAATACGCGAGCCCTGCCCGACCTCCGTGTGTCGCGCGGGCCTGTGCTCACCATACGCAAATGCTGACCCCTGACCATCTTCCGTTAGCACGTTTCGCGCAGCAGTAAAAGACCAACTGGGATTACCAACCAACGCATCGGCCCAACGAATCGGCCCAACGAATCGAGGCGTGCTGCGGTCCTTGGCGGGCATCAGCTCTCCGCCGCCCCTGGGCGCCCGGCCCCTGGGCGCCCGGCCTTGTCCGCTGCCGTGCCACTCCGCTAGGCTGCCTGTTGGCGCGCATCTCGCGCCCGCGAAGGAGGCTGCCAGCATGGGATCCAAACTCGCCAAGCTCTTCGGCGCCCTGCTTGGGCCCAAGGAGAGTAAAGGGACGGGAGCAGCGCCCGGAGGAGCCGTGGGAGAGGCCGTCGATTACAAAGGCTTCTCGATCCGCCCGGCGCCGCGCCGCGAGGGCTCGCAGTGGCTGACCGCCGGCGTCATCACCAAGCAGATCGGCGACGAGCTCAAGGAGCAGCACTTCATCCGCGCCGACTTCTTCAGCAGCAAGGAGGAAGCCGACAGCTGCGCGCTCCGCAAGGCGCGGCAGATCATCGACGAGCAGGGCGAGAAGCTGTTTTCGTAGCGGCAGGTGAGCGCTAGACGCCCAGCGCGGGCCCCAGCCGCTTTTCCTTTTGATTCGAAGCGCGCTCGGCCGCGGCACTCATTTGCATCTGCCCGCCGAGCGGCAGCAACAGCGAGGCGCGCAGGCCCGGGGTGTTGTCCTCGGGTGCGTTGTCCTCCAGCCGCAGCTCGCCGTCGTGCAGCCGGGCGACCGCCGCCGCCAGGCTGAGGCCGCTGCCCGGCGTGCTGCGGCTGGACTCCAGGCGCACGAAGCGGTCGAGCACCTGGGCGCGGGCTGCTTCCGGTATGCCGGGGCCGGAGTCGGCCACCGTAAGACAGGCGCGCTCGCCGCTCCTGGTGAGCGACAGCGCGATGCGCCCGCCCGACGGCGAGAACTTGATGGCGTTGTCCAGCAGGTTGACCAGCCCCTGGAACAGCAGGTGGCGGTCGCCGGCGATGGTCATGGGCGCGACCTCGCCCAGTTCCAGCGTCAGGCCGCGATCCTCGGCCAGCGGTTCGTAGAGCTCGGCCACGTCGCCGACCAGGGCGCCCAGCTCGACCGGCGCGAAGCCCTGGCGCGGCGCGCCGCTCTCGGCCTGAGCGATGCTCAGGAGCGCGTTGAAGGTCTTCAGCAGGCCGTCGGCCTCGGCGATGGTCTGCTCGATCGCCTGGCGATAGGCGGCCTCGTCGTGCCGCTCCATCAGCGTCACCTCGAGCCGGCTGCGCAGGCGGGTCAGGGGACTGCGCAGGTCGTGCGCGATGTTGTCGCTGACCTGCTTCATGCCGGCCAGCAGGCGCTCGATGCGATCCAGCATGGCGTTCAGGTTGCCGGCAAGCCGATCGAACTCGTCGTCCCGGCCGCTGGTTGGCACGCGGCGACTCAGGTCACCGGCCATGATGTCGCGCGCGGTGGCATTGACCCGGTCGATGCGACTAAGCAAAGAGCGGCTCATCAGCAGGCCGCCGGCGAGACTCAAGCCGACAACGGCGATCAGTCCCCAAGCCAGGGTTTCCCGAATCACCGCGGCGATTCGGGTGCGTTCGCGCAGATCGTGGCCGACGAGCAGATGGAGCCCGCCGCTCAGCTCGAAGACGCGACCGCGACCAAAGTTGAGACCGCCCTCAGAATCGGGGAACTCGAGCGGAAAGGTGATCCAACCGTCCGGGTCGGGTGCCGCATCGGGCCAGCGCGAGAGATTGCCGGCGAGCGGCAGGAAGCGCTGGTCAGTCAGCAGATAGAGGCCACGCGCGGCACCTGCTCCCTCGGTGCGCTGCCGAATCACCTGGATCAAGCCGACCGTGCCGCGCTGCCGGTACTGCTCGGCCAGTCCGCGGATCTCGGCATCGATGGTCTTGTCGATCTGCCGCGTCACCGAGTCTGTCGCCAACCAGTAGATGAAGCCGACCAGCGCGAGCATGGCGGCGGTAAAGAGGCACAGATAGAGCAGCGTCAGGCGGAAGATCCGCGAGTGCAGCAGTCCCGTCTGGCTGGCGTCAGTCTGGCGCACGCAAGACGTATCCCGTGCCGCGCACGGTCTGCAGCAGGGGCGGCTCGAAGCCGCGATCGATCTTGTGCCGCAGCCGGCTGATGTGGACGTCGATCACGTTGGTCTGGGGATCGAAGTGATAGCCCCAAACGCCTTCCAGCAGCATGGTGCGGGTGACCACCTGGCCGGCGCGGCGCATCAGGTACTCCAGCAGGCGGAACTCGCGCGGCTGCAGCTCGATCTCCCGGCCGGCCCGCTTCACGCGACGGGCCAGGAGGTCCATCTCCAGGTCGCCGACCCGCAGCGCAGTCTCCACGCTCTCGCCGCCGCGCCGGCGCAACAGCACCTCGAGCCGGGCCAGCAGCTCGGAGAAGGCGAAGGGTTTGGTCAGGTAGTCGTCGCCGCCGCGGCGCAGCCCCTGCACGCGGTCCTCGACGCTGCCCATGGCGCTGAGGAACAGGATCGGCAGGTTATTGCCGGTGCCGCGCAGGGTCTCGACCACGGAGAGGCCGTCGAGGCCAGGCAGCATGCGGTCGACGACGGCGGCGTCGTAGTCCTCGCCGACCGCGCGCACCAAGCCCTGCTTGCCGTCGGTCACCACGTCGACGACGTGGCCGGCCTCCTGCAGGCCCTTGGCGATGAAGCGGGCCGTCTCGACGTCGTCCTCGACGACCAGTATCCGCATGGGCCTCCGTCCGTAGCGCGCCGCTCGGCCGGCCCCCGGCGGGCGGGCCGTGAGCCAGCCAAATGCCTGCCGGTCAATGTCGGTCGCAATGGCCATTCCTTCAAGTCGCCCCGTCAAGTCTCGGGAAACGCCACCCGGGCTCCCGAAAGGATGCGGTGCCGGGCCCTTGCCCGACCCGACGCCTCGAGCGGCTCAATTCGGACCCATCAGGCCTTGAGCGGCAGGGCGAAGAAGCTGTCGACGCCGCGGCGGGATGCCATGAGGGTCACCACCGACTGGCCCTGCGCGCGCCGCGCCTCGACCTTGGCAGCCGCCTCGCTGGCGCTCTCGACCGGCTCCAGGGCGACCGACTTGATCACGTCGCCGACCTGCAGGCCCTGCTCGGCCGCGGGACTGTCCGGAGCGATGTCGACGATCACCACGCCGCCCACGCTTTCCTCCAGGTCGTAGCGGCGGCGGAGCTCCGGCGTCAGGTCGGCAACCACCACGCCGCTGCCGGCCAGCTCGGTGCCGCGCGAGGGCTGGACAGTTCCGCCCCGATCCTGCTGCTCATCGGACGAGACCCGCTGCTCCGACTGCAGGGCGCCGGTCGTGACCGTCAGGGTCTCCTCGCGACCGTTACGCCATACCGTGATGCTGCGCTGCTCGTCGATCGGGGTGAAGGCGACCAGCCGGGGCAGGTCGTTCATCACCGCGACCTCCTCGTCGCCCCAGCTCAGGATCACGTCGCCGGCCTTGAGGCCCGCCTCTTCCGCCGGGCTGCCCGGCTCGACCGAGGCGACCAGGGCGCCGCGCGGCCTGTCGAGCCCGAAGCCCTCGGCGATTTCCGGCGTCACCTGCTGGACGCGGACGCCGAGCCAGCCGCGCTCGACCTGGCCGTCGTCGCGCAGGTCGGCGATCACCTGCCTGGCCAGGTTCGAGGGAATCGCAAAGCCGATGCCGATGCTGCCGCCGGTCGGCGAGAAGATCGCCGTGTTGACGCCGATCACCTTGCCGTCAGTATCGAAGGCTGGCCCGCCGGAGTTGCCGCGATTGATCGGCGCGTCGATCTGCAGGAAGTCGATCAGCGTGCCGCCGGGCAGGGAGCGGCCGCGGGCCGAGACAATGCCGGCGGTGACGGTGCCACCCAGTCCGAAGGGATTGCCCACAGCCATCACCCAGTCACCCGGCCGGACTTTGTCGGAATCGCCGAAGCTGACATAGGGCAAGGCTTCGTCGGATTCGATCTTGAGGAGTGCCAGGTCGGTCTTGTCGTCGCTCCCGATCAGAGTGGCGTCATAGCTGGCGCCGCTCGCCAGCGTGACCGTGATTTCCTTGGCGTCGCCGGCCACGTGATGGTTGGTGACGACGTAGCCCTCGGGATCGATGATGAAGCCGGAGCCCACGCCCGTGACGCGCGGGCCGCGCCGCGGAGCCTCGCGCTCCGGGCCCGGCGGCCACTGGTCGCCGAAGAAGAAGCGCTTGAAGAACTCGTTGAGGGGATGGTCGGGGCCGAACGGCAGCTCCGGCATCTCGCCTCGCTCCCTGGGCATGCTGGGGGGCATGCCGGGGGGCATGCCGGGCGCCCGCTCTTGGGTCACCGCAATATTGACGACCGCCGGCGAGACCTGCTCGACCAGATCGGCGAAGCTCTCCGGCGCGGGACGGGCGAAGGCGAGCGAGGAGCTGCCGATCAGCGCCGCCATGGCAAGCGCGCCCGCCGCCAGGGCGGGGCTGCGCCGCCGGCCGCCGGGCGCCGATTCGGCGCGAAGCAGTGACAGTCTGGACATTCTGGACCTCCTAGAGCCGAAACACGGGGCCGGGAGCGCCCCTCTTTGGACGTGGGGCGCGTCCCGCCGACCCTGGAGATGGGCCGGCGCGCTTACCGGCGCCTGTCCGGAACATGAAACTTTCGTAAGCTATCGCTGTGGCCCGTTTCGGGGGCGGCCCCAGGCCTCTAGGGCTCGTTCCGCTCGATCTCCTCCAGCTTCTCGATGACCTTGCGGCGCGACAGCACCTCGTCGACCACGTCGCCCAGGGTGGGCTCGCCCGGCGCCTTGGGCTTCGCCGTCTCGACCGGCTTGACGACCGGCGGTGCCGCGGCCGGCTCGGGCTCGCCGGCACAGGCGGCCAAGCCCAGCACAAGGGCAGCGAAAGCCAGACTGCGCCGGGCGGCGCGATGCTCGCGGGGTGGCCCCATGGCGGCGATGATCGGAGGGCGCTACCGCCCGGTCAACAGCCGCCGGGCGGCGTCCTGACCGGGTCGAGGCGGAACAGCGGGCGCAGCCAGATGCCGATATAGCTGCCGGCCAGGCCGGCCACGAGCCAGAGCCAGCCGTGCAGGCTGCCAGAGGCGATGCCGGAGAAAAGGGCGCCGACGTTGCAGCCGAAGGCCAGGCGGGCGCCGTAACCCATCAGCAGGCCGCCCGCGACCGCGGCGAGCGCCGCGCCGAGCGGCACGCGGCGCGCCGGGGCGAACCTGCCGGCCAGACCGGCGGCCAGGAAGGCGCCGGCCATGATGCCGAAGTTCATCACCGAGGTGCCGTCGGCGAAGACGCTGCCGGCCAGCGCCTGCTTCGGGAAGGGCCAGGTCCAGAAGGTCCAGGAGGCGACGTCGAGGCCGGCGGCGCTCGCCGCCTTGGCGCCCCACAGCGTGTAGCCGAAGGCGATACTCCAGGGATGGCCGGTCAGCACCAGGGTCACGCCGTTGAGCAGGGCCAGCGCCACCGCGCCCCAGACCAGCGGCCAGGGCCCCTGCAGCAGCCGGCGCCAGCCGCGCACCACTGATCGCGCGCCGCCAAGCCCACCGTAGCGTCGCCGCTCAATGACGACGCTGGCGTAGGCCAGCAGGGCGAAGAGGCCGAGCTGCAGGGTGAGCGCCGGGCCAAGGCCCAGTGCGGCCAGCAGGCCGATCGAGCCGAAGCTCGGCTGCGCCAGCCACCAGGGCATGTGCAGCGAGCCGATCAGCGAGCCGACCATGAAAAAGACCAGGGTGATGACCATGCGGGTCGAGCCGCCGCCGACCGTGTAGAGCGTGCCCGAGGCGCAGCCGCCGCCGAGCTGCATGCCGATGCCGAACAGCAGGGCGCCGACCAGCACCGAGACACCGAGCGGTGCGATCGCGCCGCCGAGCGCCTGGCCGAACAGGCTGCCCTGGGCCAGGAGCGGCAGAAAGATTGCCGTCGCCACCGCCAGCATCAGCATCTGCGCACGCAGGCCGTCGCCGCGGCCCGCGCCGAGGAAACGCCGCCAGGCCGAGGAGAAGCCAAAGCCGGCGTGGTAGAGCACCAGGCCGAAGGTGCCGCCCAGCAGGTAGAGCGTGGCCAGGTGCCAGCCGAAGGTGGCGCCGAGCGCCGCCATGCCGCCAGCGAGCAGCAGACCGGCCGCCGCCAGCACGCGCCGGTCGGGCGCGCGAAGCTCCCCGGCCGCCTGCGCGGGTCCGCCCGAGAGACGATCGACCGCCAGAGTCATGGCTCGCTCTACGTGGGCTCGTCCTGCCCCTGAATCAATGATTTACTGGCTAACCTTACTCTCGATCGGCAGGCTTTCGTCGGACGACCACTCGACCATCGAGCCGTCATAGAGCCTGGCCTGCTTGTTGCCCAGGATCTCGCTGTTGACGAACCAGCCGAGCGAGGCCCAGTGCCCGGTATTGCAAAAGGAAATCTCTTCGTTTTCAGTGGCTACGCCGGCTGTGTTCAACAGTTCCTTGAAGCGATCGGCCGAGACGAAATTGCCGCCCTCGGTCGTCAGCTCGCCTTCCGGCACCGACCGGGCGCCCGGGATCGTGCCGGACCGCGGGGCCGCATCGTGCTTCTTCGCGCCGCGGAACTGCTCCGGTGGCCGGTGGTCGAGCAGCGGCGTGCCGGCCTTGAGGGCGGCCGCTACCTGATCCTTGTTGGCCAGCAGTTCGGGCCGGAACTGCGCCGTGAAGATCGCCGGTGCCGGCTGGTTCCAGCCGCTTTCAATCGGGTTGGCGGGATCGGCCGCGTAGGCCTTGTAGCCGCCATCGAGCACCGCCACGGCATCGTGGCCCAAGACCTTGAAGGTAAAGTAGACGCGGGTCGCGCTGCCCATGTCGAGGGCACTCTCGCCGCCGGCCACCACGATTACCTGCTTGCCATTATCGATGCCGAGGTCGCCGATCAGCTTTTCCAGATCGGCCACGGGCGGGAGCTGGCCGGGCACGCCGTCGACCGTGCCGCGCCAGCCGGCGGTCAGGTAGTCGCTGTAGACGGCGCCCGGGACATGGCCCTGGCGATAGGCCATTTCCGAGCCGCCGCCCAGCTCGTTGCGGACGTCGAGGATGACGACCTCCGGGCGCTGCCCGTTGGCCTTGATCCAGTCCCCGTCGACCAGGGGGTCGACCAGGGGCGTGATCTCGGCCGCGCCGGCCGTCAGCCAGAACACGCCGAGCACGAAGGCGATGCGGCGCATGGCTGGGTTCCTTTGCATGAGACTGCGGGCCGCCTCGGCGGCAGCCGTTCGAAGGATTCTATGGATTCTATGTAGGAAGGGAAGCACGACATGGCTTGGGAAAAATCCGCAAACTACGGAAAACTCTTGTAGTTCGTGCTCGTAACCGGCTATGGAGCGGCTGTCGTCGTCGCTACGCAAGCCTTTCGCAACCATCCTTTAAGGGCTTCTGCGCTATCAGGAAGCCTTCCCGAAGCCTGAGCCAACCTGTCCCCCGTGCGGGCCATGGGGCGAGCCATCGAGGCGGACCATCGAAATGAAGCTGCTCTCCTTTCCCAAGCTGCGCCAGTCCAAGGTCGAGCAGCCGCGCCTGGAGCCGACCCTCTCGCTCCATCACGACCCCTTTGCCGCCGGCGGCCCCTGCGAGCGGGCCCGGGCGGTACCGGACGGCCTGCGTCAGGCGGTCACCGAGTCCTGCCCACGCTGCGGCACCGCTCGCGAAGGTGGCGGCAAGGGCGATGGCAGGGCCCCCTGTCTTCTGCAGGGCCTGAAACTCGACATCCGACGGCTCGACGAGAAGAGCACCACCCGGGTGCTGCGCGAGGCGATCGGCCGGCTCGAACCGCGGCTCGTCTGACCTTGCCGGATGCGGCCCGGGCCGGGCGGCGCCCAACTCCCTTAGTAGACGCACTTGGTTGGTGCAGCTTCTGCGGCACACGCCGGCCATTTGTCTGCGGATGATCTGGCTTGCCCGCCGCTGCATGTCAGGATAATCTAAGTTCATGATTTGTTCTGGATGACAAATCAGCGTCAAATTCACTAGATTTGGTGCCTGGGGGAGCCGGGCTGCCCCATATATTGTACACACTTCATCCTTTCCACAGATGTGGACGAGCGGGGGCCAGACGGTGGACGGCGCAATGATTTTGCGGGACGAAAGCGAGCTGGCGGCCTCGGCCTCGGCTGTGGACAAGCCCCTGCCCGCATCCGGCCGACTCCCCTTGGAAGCGCCCCTGGACAGCTCCGAAGCGCGCGAGCCCGACCTGCTTGGCCCGGACCTGCTGGATGGCGAGCAGTTCCGCGACCGCTTCCAGAACGACCGCGGCATCGCCGTGCGCATCGACCGCTCGCGCGACGCGCGCCTGACCAGCTTCGGCAAGGCGACGCTGGCCGACCGCTACCTGCTGCCCGGCGAGAGCTTCCAG
>JBHJOF010000266.1:0-29772 GCA_050330055.1 Kiloniellales bacterium | reverse complement strand
CCCGCCACAAAGCGTCGATCAAGCCCTGGCTGCCACCTTCGATCGCGCCCGTCATATCGATCCTCGGTTTCCCTGCGGCCGTCGGCCGCTAGATAGCCAAACGCAGCCCGGCCGGCAAGCACGGCCCGCCGACGGCTACTGCGGGGCATCCTAAAGCGGTGCAACCGCCTCTCGACGTCCCGGTGGCCCCGCCTGCGGCTTTGGGTCGCGGCGGCCGGGTTCGGGCTCACGCCGCCGGCGGTCGCACCACCATCACGGGACAGGCGGCCAGGCTGGTGACCTTGTGAGACACGCTGCCCAGGAGGTAGCCCTCGATGTCGCCGAGGCCGCGGCTGCCGATCACGATCAAGCCTGCGCCTTTCTCCTTGGCAAAGCTGACTATGGTCCGGGCCGGCGGCCCGCCCTTGATGAATCCGCGCACCTGCTTGGCGCTGCGCTCCACGGCGAACTTCTTGGCGCTTTCCACCACGCTGCCGGCATACTCGCGCATGGAATCATCCAGGTTTTCCGGCTCTTCGGGCCGAACCATCGACATGGATGCCTCGAGCAGGCTGTAGTGCCGGTAGACGCACAGAATGAGCAGTTCCGAATCGCACTTGCTCTGAAGCTGCACGGCCATGTCCAGGGCGGCCAGGGCGCCTTCCGATCCATCCACGGCAGCAAGTATACGCTCAAACACTGGTCACACTCCCTAGGCTATCTGCGCATGCCAAGTCGTGCGAAGGGCCGCTCATCTGAACGCCAGGTCACGCAGGAACAGCGCGATCTGCGGGAAGAAGATCAGCAGGACTGCCGACAGCAACAACATGATCACGAAGGGCGGCGTGCCCCTGACCACTTCCAGATAGGGTCGTTTGAATATGGCGATCGCGGTGAAGATGTCACAGCCGAAGGGCGGCGTTGCCGAGCCGATGGCGACCTGCAGGGTGATAATGATACCGACCAGAACCGGGTCGAGGCCGACCGATTTCACGACGGGTGCAAAGATCGGCACCAGGACCAGGATCACCACGATCGGATCGACGAACATGCAGCCGATGAAGAAGGCGATCGATATGACGACGAGCACGCCGATCGGACCCATCTCTGTGATGCCGACCGCGCCCAGCATCGCCTGCGGCACCTGGGCGAAGGATATGACCCAGGAAAAGGCGGCCCCTGCCCCCACCAGGATGAACACTACCGCGGTAATCAGCCCTGTGGACTTGGCGATGGCATAGATGTCCGGCGCGCTCAGCGACCTGAACACGATGAACTCGAGGATCACCGCGTAGAGTACGCAGGCCGCGGCCGCCTCGGTGGGGCTGAAGACGCCGCCGTAGATGCCGCCCACGATGATGATCGGAAAGCCCAGCGGCCAGATGGCGTTTCGAATCGCCACCAGGCGTGCCTTCCAGGTCGATTTCGGCTCGGTCGGGACGCCCTTGATCGAGGCGTAGATGACGCTGTAGATCGTAAAGAACAGCAGGATCATCAAGCCCGGGCCGATGCCGGCGATGAAGAGCTCGGCGATCGAGGTGTTCGAGACCACGCCGTAGATGATCATGCCGATGCTGGGCGGGATGAGGAACGCGATGTCGCTCGAGTTGACGATAAGGGCCAGGACAAAGGAGTCCTTGTAGCCGGCCTTCAACATGCGCGGCCGGAGCGGCGATCCCACCGCCACGACGGTGGCCTGCGTCGAGCCCGAGACGGCCCCGAACAGCGTGCAGGCAGTGGCGGTGCTGACCGCAAGACCGCCCCTGACGTGGCCGATAAAAGTCATGACCATGTCGATCAGTCGATTGGCCGACTGGCCGCGCGTCATGATGTCGGCTGCCAGAATGAACATCGGCACGGCGATCAGGGACGCCGGCCGGATGCCGGCCAGGAACTGCTGGACCATGAAGTCCATCTTGTCGATGCCGCCGAAGGACGCAAAGAAGCCGATAAAGGCAGCCACGATCAGAGGGATCATCATGGGGAATCCCAGGAGCAACAGGACGACCATCGTCAACATCATGGCTGCTGCCATTGCTGGATCCTCCGCGGCCTAAATCTCGACTTCCGTTTCCTCGTATCCTTCCAGCACGTGCGTGGAAAGATAGACGTCCTTTTCCATGATGTTCTTGATGGCAGTGAGAAAATACTGCATGCCGGTCATGAAGAAGCCGACCGGCACCCAGACGAATATCCACCAGACGGGGATCTGCAGCGCCGGCAGTACCCGCCCGCTGGTTGCGACCTTGCCGATATAGCGAAGCGAGAAGTAGAAAAGCGCGAACATCGCCAGCGAGGTTACGAAAGCGATCACGATCATGAGGACTTTGCGCGTCGCGACCGGAAGAGAATCGAAGATCGCGGACATCCGGATGTGCCGGCCGTGACGCGCCGCATAGCTGATGCCGGCGAAGGTAATCAGAATGATGATGATGCTGTTTAGCTCTTCGGTGAAGAAGATGCTGTGCTGAAAGACGAAACGGCCGACGACGTTGGCGACCGTGTTCACCGCCATGAGCAGGACGCCGGCGGCCAGCGCGAAGGACTCGAAGCGACTGATCAGGGAGTCGATGGTGCCGAGGAACCCGGGCAAGCTGGATTGGTGTTCGTTGTCTTTCGTGTCATCCGCCATCCGTCCCCTCCTGTCGTGGGCGCTTCGATAGCAGCACGGGAGACGGAGCGGTGCCCGTCTCCCGTTTCAGCCTTAGTCTCTCACGAGCTGCCGAACGGACAGGCTACATGGTCACTTCCAGATCCTGCTTCAGCTGCTCGAGGATCGCCTTGCCGCTTTCCCCGGTCATCTCGATGAACTTGGCTTCCACGTCTTTGGCGGCCTCCTTGAAGCACGACCGCTGCTCTTCGGTAAGCACCGTCACCGTCATTGCCGGCTTGGCCTCCAGGATCTTCTGCAGTTCCTGCTCGGCCAAGCCCTGCTGATAGTCGACGATGTGATCATAGGCGGCCGTTGCCGCATCCTGGATCAGCTTCTGATCTTCCGCCCCAAGACTGTCGTAGAAGTCCTTGTTCGCCATCACCGCTGTGGTGAAGTTGTTGTGGCCCGCGTAGGTAATGTGATCGGTGACCTCGTAGATCTTGGTCGAGTAGAGGAAGAAGGTCGGGTTTTCCTGGCCTTGAATGATGTTGGTCTGCAGGCCGCCATAAACCTCGCCCCAGGGGAGCGGCGTCGGGGTGGCGCCGAAGGCCTTGTAGGATTCCACCAGCAGAGGATTGGTCATGACGCGGAACTTGACCTCGTTCAGGTCCTCACAGCTGTTGACCGGTTGCTTGGTGGTCATCGCCACTTCGCCTTCCGGGAACATCTTCAGAAGCTCGAGGCCCTGCTCGGCGTAAAGCTCCTTGAAGTCCTCGTTGATCGCCTTGCTCTCGCGATAGAAACGCCCCAGGTGCTCCTGATCGGTCGGCAGGAGGTAGGGCACGAAGAAGACCTGGGCTTCCGGAATCAGGGCGCCGGTGAAGCCGGGCGACTGGTCGACGAACTCGAGAATGCCGGCCTGCGCCTGCTCCATGATGTCGGCCGACTCGCCCAGCGTGCCGAAGGGGAAGAGCTGGACCGTGTGGTCGGAGTTCTTCTCGATCTCTTCCTTGAACTTGGTGGCGTATACGCCCTGAACCTCGGTCAGGGACTCCTCGAAGGCATACTTCCAGTCGGCGGCCTGCGCGGCAGGCGCGAGCAGTACCGCGCTGGCCAAGGCGCCCAAGGCGACAGCACCGAAAAGAGTGCGGCGGGTTCGATTCGAGTCGTCGTGCATGGTGGTCTCCCTGTTGAAGTGTTGGCCGGCCTGTCGAGATGCCGACCGACGCGTGGGCTGTACGTTGGCCACGTGCCGAAGAGGGTGCAGTGCCGGCGGAAACGCCGACCCACGCCGTTTGCTCACCTGTTCGCCGGGCGCTCATCGGCGCCTGTTCGATTACAACGCTACCACAGGCCAGCCGCATGATCAACGAAGATATATATCTTGCTCTTCGAAGTGACGACGGCCGCATGCCACCTGGACACGGAATCCGGCTGAATCCGCTTAGTGTTTCAGCCATGTTCAGAATTTATGTTGCATAACAATGATTTTATTCGATATGGTCGAGACGAAAGAAGGCCGAAAGGCTGCAAGCGCTCGGACCTCAAGAAAGCGAGCGAACAAGACATATATCTCTAGCGCCAGCGTGACCTTCGGGCTGAGATCGTCGCCGCCGGCTGCTCAGAGGACCGCAGGGAAGGTATCGAACGATGGCGGCACCCGCTGCCTTGTTGGGCCAGGCGGCCCGTCTCGAGCCGCGGCCGGCGCGCTGGCGGCTCGGGCTGATCGCTCTGGCGACGGACCACACCACGGAGCGGGACTTCGCCGCGCTCTGCCCAAGCGACGATCTGGCCGTCTACGTAAACCGGGTGGCCTTCGCCAATCCGGCGACGCCGGAGAATCTCCTGGCCCTGCGCCCGCTGCTGGCGAACGCCGCCGAGCTCATCCTGCCGGGCGAGACCCTGGAGGCCATCGCCTTCAGCTGCACCTCGGCCTCCGCGCTGATCGGCGATGCCGCCGTGCGCGACGCCATCCAGTCCGCCAAGCCCGGCGTTCCGGTGGTGACCCCGACCTCCGCCAGCATCGCCGCCTTCGCGACACTCCAGGCGCGCAGAATCAGCTTGCTGGCTCCCTACAGCAAAGCGGTGACGGAGGCTCTGGCAGGCTATTTCGAGGCCGGCGGCCTGGAGATCCTCAACGCCTCCTGCTTCGGCCTGCTCGACGACCGGGAGATCGCGCGGGTGCTGCCCGACTTCATCGTCGCCGCGGCCGGCGAAGCCTGCCATCCGCGGGCCGAAGCGCTGTTCATCTCCTGCACCGCGCTGCGTGCCGCCCCGGTCGCGCAAGCGATCGAAGACCGCCTGGGCATTCCCGTGGTCACGAGCAATCAGGCTATGTTCTGGCGAGCGATGCGCCAGGCCGGCTGCGCCCTGTCCGTCTCCGGTTTCGGCCGGCTGCTGCGGTCGTACTAGCATCTCGGAGCGGTCCATGCGCGTCAGTCCGATCTCCGCGACGGTCGACTTCGAAGCCGACGGCGTGCAGCACGGCTTTCTGAGGTTGCCTCACTCGCACGACCTCTCCGCCTGGGGTTCGATCATGATCCCCCTGACCGTGGTGAAGCGAGGCCAAGGCCCGACCGCGCTCCTGACCGGCGGCAATCACGGCGACGAGTACGAGGGGCCGATCGCCCTCTTCGACCTGGTCCTGCGCCTGACCGCCGATCAGGTCTCGGGACGCGTCATCATCGTGCCGGCCATGAACTATCCGGCCTTCAAGGCCGGCCGGCGCACCTCGCCGATCGACGGCGGCAACATGAACCGTGTCTTTCCCGGGCGGCCCGACGGTACGGTGACGGAGAAGATCGCCGACTACTTTCAACGCCGGCTGCTGCCTCTGGCGGACTACGTTCTGGATCTCCACTCCGGCGGCAGGTCCCTGCAGTTTCTGCCCTTCGCCGCCGCTCACGTGCTACCCGACAAGGACCAGGAGGCACGCTGCGTCACCGCCATGGAGGCCTTCGCGGCGCCCTACTCGGTGATGCTGCTCGAAATCGACAAGACCGGTCTCTACGACACCGCAGCCGAAGAGCTGGGCAAGGTCTTCGTCTCCAGCGAGCTGGGCGGGGGCGGCAGCGCGACCGCCGCCACGGCCGCGATCGGCAAGCGCGGCGTCGCCAACTTCCTGAAGCACGCCGGCATCCTCGCCGGAGAGCCGGCCCGTTCCCCCTCGATGAGACTCGAGATGCCGGACGAGCGTTGCTATGTGACCTGCGAGACGGCTGGACTGATCGAGTACTGCATCGATCTGGGCTCGGCGGTCGAGCCCGGCCAGATCATCGCCCGCGTTCACGAGGTGGAGCGCAGCGGCAAGCCGCCGGTCGAGTACCGCGCGAGGATCGCCGGCCTCTTCGTCGGGCGCCACTTCCCCGGGCTGATCAGCTTCGGCGACATGCTGGCGGCCCTCGCCGTTCCCGCCGCCTAGAGCAAATTCCGATCAGTCGTGATCACCCTGCAGCCCTCATGCTTCGACAGGCTCAGCATGAGGATGTGCTTTGCTCGCATGAGCAAAGCACCTCACCCTGAGCTTGTCGAAGGGTGAGCAGCGCTACGCCGATTCAATTCGAACGGATTACGCTCTAGGCGACACGGCCGGAAGGACGCCGTCCGGCTGCTGCGCCGGGGCGGCGGCTGCCTGCTACGAGAGAACCTGATCGGCCTCTGCCTTGGCGCCGGCGATCTCGGCCCAGGTGGGCTGCGCCTTCTGGGCGCCGCTGCGCGTGCAGCAGATGGCGGCGGCGCGGTTGGCGAAGTCGAGCGCGCTCTCCAGCGAGCTGAGCCGATCGAGACAGCTTGCCAGGACGCCGACGAAGGTGTCGCCGGCGGCCGTCGTGTCAAGTGGGTCGATCGGTTGGACCGGCAGGCGGATGGTCTTGCTCGGCGTGCGGCAGATCACCCCCGCGGCGCCATAGGTCGCCATCACCGTCATGCCGAAGCGCTGTGCCAGCCAGTCCGGCAACTCGCCGTCGGCAACGTCCTCGGCCCCGAGGCCGTCGGCGACCTGGCGGATTTCCACCTCGTTGACGACCAGGAAGTCGATGCTCGAAAGTATCTCCGGCGCAACCGCCGAGCCCGGCGCCGCGTTGAGGATGATGCGCGCGCCGCGTGCCTTGGCGCGAACGACGAGCTGCTGGTTCTGCTCCGGCGGCACCTCCTGCTGCAACACCAGCATCGTATCGGGCGACAGCACCTCGTCCGGCACGGCCCGCTGATCGGCCAGCCAGTTGGCGCCGGGCGCGACGACGATGGTGCTGACGCCGCCTTTGCTCAGCCAGATGGTGGCGCAGCCTGTCGGCTCGGAGACCGTGGCGATGCCTCCGAGCTTCACCCCGGCCGCGCGCAGCTCCGAAAGCGCAGTCGAGGCGAAGGCATCGCGCCCGACGCAGCCGAACAGCCGCACCTCGGAGCCGGCCAGCCGCGCCGCGTGCGCCTGATTGGCGCCCTTGCCGCCCGGCGAGATCAGCATGCTGCGGCCGAGCACGGTCTCGCCCGGCTGCGGCAAGGCGTCGACCTGCAGCGCAATGTCGATGTTGATGGAGCCGAAGACGACGATCATGGCGCGCCCCGCGATGTCATGTCGGAAAGCCGCCCGACGATCAGCTTCGTCACCGCCGCCGCGTCGATGTCCGTCGCCACCTCGATGCCGTCGCCCTCCTGCGCGGCTGTGCCGATGCAGCTTCCGGCCGTCTCGCGGCCGCGCCACTCGACCTCAACCGCCATCGGCCGGCTCCCGAACAGCGCGGGCGCGATCAGCCAGGCGATCACGTAGGCGTCGTGCAGGCTCTGGTCCTTGGCCGCATAGCTCTGCAGAAGGCCGCGAACCGACTCAGCGATCGTGCCATCGGCCCCGGCCAGCCCGGAGCGCACCGCATCGGCGATCGGCGCCCGCCTGGTCAGGTTGAGCCCGAAGAGCGTCATGGGCGCGCCGCTCGTCAGCACGACGTGAGCGGCCTGGGGATCGCTGCGAAAGTTGTACTCCGGCGGGCGAGTGGGCTCCGGCGGGTCCCAGACGGCACCGCCCATGATCAGCAGGGACTTCAGGCGCTGCGGCAGCCGCGGCTCCTTGAGGCAAGCGAGCGCGACGTTGGTCAGCGGCCCAATGGCGCAGAGCGTCACGCTGCGCTTCGGCCGCGCCATGACCGTGTCGATCAGGACATCGACCGCGTGCCGCGCCTCGGGGGGACACGACGGCGGCGGCAGGCCGATGTCGCCCAGTCCGTCCTGCCCATGGAAATCGCTGTCCGGATCGACCCGGTTCATCATCGGATGGGCGCAGCCGGGACAGACCGCAATGTCCGGGTGCGGCACGAGGTCGAGAACGCGCCTGGCATTGGCGGTGGTGACCGGCAAGGGCTTATTGCCGGCGACCGTGGTGACGCCCAGGAGATCGATCTCATCAGGCGAGGCGAGCGCCAGCAGCAGGGCGATGGCGTCGTCGACGCCCGGGTCGCAGTCGACGAGTATGCTGTGCCTGCTCACGCCTCCTCCCCGTCCGCGGCGAAGCGAACCCCCAGCTCGGCGCCGGCCGCGCAGGCCGGCAATTCGATATGGCCACCGGAGACGGCGAGCGGGGCGCCATCGAGCGACGCCTGCTCGACGCTCCGGCCACTGAACAAGAGCCAGCAGCCCGCTTTGCAAGAGGGCAGCCTGACAGTGAATCCGCCGGGGGCTTCCTCGACCTCGGTCATGCGCCCTTCGACATTGCCGCTGAGCAGTAGCTGGTCGTCGCGCAGCACCTGCCAGGCGTTCGAGACCGCACGGATCGTCAGCCGGCCGAGTGACGTGCGGAGCGGACCGAGCTCCCCCCTGGCAAGGGACGGCGCCAGAGCGCAGCCGTCCCACGGCGAGACGTCCACGACCTCCGCCACCGTGAGCGCGGGCAGCAAGGCGCCCCAGGCATAGAAGTGCTCGGTGTCGGCCTGATCGGTAATCGCGCCGCTCTCGGCGTTGTAGTTCTCGCCGCACTGGCGGCGGCGCCAGCCGCCTTCGAACAGACGATAGCTCATCGCCGCCAGCGCCGTCGCCTCGGCCTCCCGCCCGCAGCGGCGCAGCCCCTGATAGGCCCAGAAGTTCAAGGGCGCCCAGATCCGCCCGCGCCAATAGACGTTGTCATGATAGGCCGGGTGATCGCGCGTCACCGAGGGTAGGCCGAGCGGCCCGCCGAACTTGTCGGGCGCCAACAGATAGCGCGCGATCAGGCTCTCGCACTGCTCCGCCGTGGCCGCGCCGGCGACCATGGGATAGAACGAGGTCGGCGCCAGCGGCTCGACGAAGGCGCCGGACAGCAGACGGTTGGCGAAAACGCCGCGCTCGTCGTCCCACAGCCAGTCGCGGATGCGGGCCTTATGGCGCTCCGACTGCTCGCTCAGCCGGCGTTGCTCCACGTCCAGCCCCAACGCCCCCGCCATCAGGGCCAGAACCTCGCCATCCAGGGCAAGCAGGCTGTTGACCGCGACGTCGGCGGACAGCAGCAATCCACGCTCGGCATCGAAGGGCGCCGGGTCATGGATCGCCATATTGTCCATCGAGGACTCGTTCTTGGCCGCGAGCTTGGTGCCCTTGTAGAGGCCGTCACCCACGTCGAGACTGGTGCCGTAGGCGACCAGGCCCGTATCGGCCAGGCTGCGCCGGCGCCACCACCAGTCATAGTTCCTGAGCAGCGCGGGAAAAGCCCACTCGAGCAGGGCCCGGTCGCCGCTCCGCGCATGGAGCAGCCAGAGCACGTAGCTCGCCACCGGAAGCTGGGTGCGGTCGAGCCACTGGTCGTTGCCCGTGACCAGGCAGGGGAAGTTGCCGTCCGCCGTCTGCCAGACGAAGACGGCTTCGATGTCGTGGCGCGCCTTGTCCGCATCGAACAGGCTCCACAGCATCCCGCTATAGAGTATGTCGGTCATCCAGACGCCGAAGCCGCCGAACTTCCGGCTGTTCCAGGCGCGGGTCAGCACCGTGTAGGGCCGCCGATTGACGCGGTCGTAGACCCGGTTCCAGGCCACCACGTCGTGGATCGCCTGCAGGCTTTCCTGCGCGGCCGGAAAGGTGGGCGACGGCTGGGCGTTCCGCTGCGCCGGCAAGCTTGGCCGCGCCGCTCCCAAGAGGGACGCGACGATCCTCATAGCCGGGGCCTCTTCCAGGTTGAAGCGCAGCGCCGCGAAGCGGCCGCTGGTCCCGCGCGAGGCCAGATAGAAGTAGCCCTTGCTTTCAAGCTCGGCGGCGAGCGCGTCGAGGTCGTCGTGAAAGGTGACGAGCAGTGGGTCCTTGGCGGCACAGACTTCCAGCTTGGCCGCGCCCTCGCCCGCCCTCAGACGGCCCTTGGCCCGGTCATAGCTGAGGGTCATGCCATCCGGCCCGCTGATGCAGAGCAGCACCCAGAAGCGCAGGCCCCACTCGCCGTTGGCCAGCGTGTACCAGTCGATCGTCGCCGTGTCGGGTTCGCTCAGATCATAGCGCCAGGCGAGCCGCGTCTCTTCATGAGCGACCTCGAAGGCGACGCTGGCGCCGTCCATCGACCTCGGGCCATAGACGAAGCCGTCGCCGGGCGGCAACGCCGAGACGCTGTTGCCGCGCGCCGAATAGAGCAGCGGCGTCAGCGCGAAGCCGCTGGAGAGCTCCAGCAGCTCGGCCGGCCGCTCGGGGTTCCAGGTGCCCCAGTCGCGCCCCGGGCCGCGCGGCTTCATGCCGGCCTCCAGGCGTCGATCACGGTCTCGACGCTGGCCAGCTCGATCTGCTGATCGAAGCGCGGATAGATGTGCGCCAGGCAGGCCGCGTGCGAGTCCCTGTTGGAGCTGGCCACCGCATCGACCGCGATCACCACGCGGATGCCGCGGTCGACGGCGGTCAGCGCCGTGGCCAGAACGCAAACCTCGGTCTCGATGCCGGACAGCACCAGCGCGCTGGGCGCCGCCTGTTCGATGAAAGCGGCGAACTCGGCGCTGCCGAATGCATCGTGCACCAGCTTGTCGAAAACCAGCTCCGGTTGCGCCAGCGGCAGGAGATCCGCATGCAGCGCCATCGCGTCGTCGCCAGCGACCGCGCGGGTAACGGAGCGCCAATGCTTGTAGTAGTGCCGCCACTGCCCCTCGGCCTGGTCCGGCCGTTCGGCGGTGATGAAGCGCGTGAAGGCGCTGCGCTCTGGCGCATGGGTGGAGAGGCGGAGAATCGCCGGGAGAATCTCCAGCCCGGCCGGGCAGTGCCACGCGCCGGGTTCCAGGAAGAGCCGCTGCATGTCGATGCAGAGGTGCCAGGCGTCGCCGTCCAGGGGGCCGAAGGGCAGCATGCGCGCCTCGGCCTCAGGGCTCGACCAGGATGGAATGCTCGGGCGACCAGGTGATCTTGACGGACTCGCCGACCGCCATGACGGCCTCGCCGCGGTTCTGGGCGAAGACCCGGACGGTCTGGCCCTGCCAGTCGAGCAGGTAGGTCAGGCTGCTGCCGGCGAAGATCTGCTGCGCCACCACGGCCTCGATCGCATTGGTGCCGTTCGAGGCCGCTTGCGCGGCCGGCTGCAGGTGCATCTTCTCCGGCCGCACGGCAACGACCGCACTCTGCGTCGACGGCGCGGGCCGACCGCAGGTCCGGATGCGGCTGCCGTCGGCCAGCGCCACGGCATCGCCCTCGGCCCGGCCCTCGAAGATGTTGGCGTCGCCGAGGAACCTGGCGGCGAAGACGCTGGCCGGCCGCTCGTAAATCTCGCTGGGCGGTCCCTCCTGGACCAGCCTCCCGTCGCGCAGCATGCCGATGCAGTCGCTGAGGGTCAGGGCCTCCTCCTGGTCGTGGGTGACGAAGATCGTGGTGATGCCGACCTCGCGCTGGATGCGCCGCAGCTCGACCTGCATCTCGACCCGGAGCGCCTTGTCGAGCGCGCTCAGCGGCTCGTCCAGCAGCAGCACGCGCGGCCGGATGACGATCGCCCGCGCCAGCGCCACGCGCTGCTTCTGGCCGCCGGAAAGCTGGTGCGGCTTGCGCCCCTCCAGGCCGGTGAGCTGGACCAGCTCCAGCGCCTCACCGACCCGCCGCCTGATCTCGTCGCGGGCGACGGCGCGCACCGTGAGCCCGAAGGCGACGTTGTCGAACACCGTCATGGTTGGGAAGAGCGCGTAGTTCTGGAACATCATGCCAACGTCGCGCTTCTCGACCGGCAGTGTGTTGACCGGCCGGCCGGCGATGGTGATCTCGCCGCTGTCGGGGAAATCGAAACCGGCGATCAGGCGCAGCAGCGTGGTCTTGCCGCTGCCCGAGGGACCCAAGAGGGCGTAGAGCCGGCCGTCGGGGAAGTCGATCGAGACCCGGTCGAGCGCCCGGAAAGCGCCGAAGGACTTGCTCACCTCGCTGACCGCGACGGCTGCCATCAGCGCTCGCCCCCGAACTTGTACTGGCGCGCGACCGCGAGCAGCACCGCCATGGAAAGGCAGATGATGATGGTCGAAATCGCGTTGATCTCGGGCGTGAAGCCCTTGCGGATCGCCGTGTAGATCTCGACCGGCAGGGTCGAGACGCCGGGCACGGCCAGGAAGTAGGAGATCACGAACTGGTCGAAGGAGACGGCGAAGGCGAAGAGCGCGGCGGCGATGATGCCCGGCGCCAGGAACGGCAGAGTCACGTAGCGGATGGTCTGCAGCGGGCTCGCGCCCAAGGACCGCGCCGCCTCCTCCAGATTTGGGTCTAGCGCCCTCAGGCGGGCCGAAACCACGATGATGACGTAAGGCAAGGCGAGCGCGACGTGGCCCAGCACCATGGCGTGCAGCCCGCGGCCGATGCCGATCCAGAAGAAGAAGATCAGCATCGAGGTGCCTATGATCAGCCAGGGAATCGCGATCGGCGGGAACAGCAGGATCTGCAGCAGCCGGTTGCCGGCGAAGTCGTAGCGGAAGAAGGCGATCGCCGCCGCGGTGCCGAGCGTGCTCGCGATGACCGTCGTCACCAGGGCGACGCCCAGGCTGTTCAGGCCGGCGTCGATCAGCCTGCGGTTGGCGGCGAGCCGCTCGTACCAGACGCCGCTCCACTCGACCGGCAGGGCGTAGAGCGGCGAGGCGTTGAACGACATGACCGCCATGACGACGATCGGGACGTAGAGAAACAGCAGCACGGCCCCGAGATAG
Source organism: Kiloniellales bacterium (assembly GCA_050330055.1). Taxonomy (GTDB): domain Bacteria; phylum Pseudomonadota; class Alphaproteobacteria; order Kiloniellales; family JAKSDN01; genus JBHJOF01. Next base: position 17,109 of record JBHJOF010000266.1, on the reverse strand, counting down.
AGCCGCCCCGCCAGAGCCAGATTGTCGCCCGCGAGCCTCACCCGGCCGCCCTCCGCAAAACCGGCGCCGAGAGCGCGAAGATCAGCAGCACGAAGGTCAGCATGATGAAGGAGAGCGCCGCGCCGAGCGGCCAGTTGAAGACCGCGGTGAACTGGTCCTCGATGATGGTGCCGATGAAGGTGCCCTGCCGCCCGCCCAGGATGCGCGGCTCCATGAAGGCGCCGATGACCGGAACGAAGATCAGGATGGCGCCGGCCGCCATGCCCGGCAGGGCGAGCGGGATGACGATGCGGCGCAGCACCGTGAGCCGGCTGGCGCCGAGCGAGCGCGCTGCCTCGATCAGGCTGTCGTCGATCGCCTGCAGCGAGATGTAGCAGGTCAGGATCATGTAGGGGATGTAGGAGTGAACCAGGCCGATGATGATCGCCGGGTAGGTGAACATCAGGCCGAGCGGTCCCGGGCCCGGCAGCAGCCACTCGACGAGCCTCTCCAGCACGCCGTTGCCGCGCAGCACCATGGTCCAGGAGAAGACGCGCACCAGGGCGTTGCTCCAGAACGGCAGGATGATCAGCAGGAACAGCGCCTCGCGCCAGCGCCCCTTGACGACCTTGGCCAGGACGTAGGCGCAGGGGAAGCCGAAGATCAGGCAATAGAGGGTGACCTCGGCGCCGAGCCGGAAAGAGCGCAGCATCAGGGTCTGGTAGAAATCCTTCTGGAAGAAATCGAGATAGTGCTGCAGCGTGAAGGCCGCCACGCGGTCGCCGAAGGGCGCCTCGGTCAGCAGGCTGAAATAGAGCATGGCCGAGAGCGGCAGGAAGATGGTGACCGCCAGCCAGAGATAGGCCGGCCCGAGCATCACGGGCAGGGCGCGGTTGAAGGGGCGGCGCGCCGCCGCCCCTTCTGCCATTCGGCCAGCCTCAGCTTGCGCAGTCATGAAAGAGCCTACTGTTGCAGGCCTGTCGTTGCAGGCCCTACTGCTGCAGGTAGGTCTTAGTCTCCTGCCAGAGCTCCAGCATCTGCTTGCGTACGTCGTCGTCGATCGGGCTCATGAACTCGACGTTCGCGACCTTCTCGCCATCGCCGAGCACGACGCGGTTGAAGGCGTCTTCCGGCAACTGGGCATTGGCCGCCGCGTTAGCCGAGGCGGGCGCGCCGACGTCGGTGTCCCATTTCACGTAGAACTCGGGATCGATCATCCAGTCGATGAAGAGCTTGGCTTCCGCCACGTGCCGGGCGCCGGTCTGGATCGACAGGCCGTCCAGCCAGCCGATCGCGCCCTCCTTGGGAATGACGAATTCGACCGGCAGGCCGAAAGCGGTCTTGGCCCGCGAGGCCGAGCCGCTCCAATAGGTCGCGAGATCGAACTCGCCGGCCGAGAGGAACTGGTTCCACTCGTTCTCCGAGCTCCAGAAGGTGCGGATCTGCGGCTTGAGCGCGCGCAATTTCTCCTTGATGGCATCGAAGTCGGAGGGATTGTTCATGTCCTGGCCAAGGGCGATGGCGGCGAGCTGCACCGCCTCGACGGCGTCGTCGCGCCAGCCGACGCGGCCGGCGTTCGCCGGGTCCCACAGCACCTCGATGCTATCCGGCGTCTCCGGGAACTTGTCGCTGTTGACCGCAAAGGAGGTCAGGCCCCAGACCCAGGCGACGCCATAAACCTTGCCGTCGATCACCAGGTTCTTGTTGTCACCCATGCCGGGCGAGAGGTTCTTGACGTTCTTCATGTCCGAGCTGTCGATCGGCTGGATCAGACCTTCCTTGGCGGCCTGCGCCGTGTAGGACGAATTGATCAGCACGACGTCGTAGGCGCCGGGATTGGTGCGCAGCTTGGTCAGCATCTCCTGCTCGGAGGAGAAGTATTCATGCTCGACCGCGATGCCGGTCTTCTCGGTGAAGGCCTCCACCGCCCAGGCTTCGTCGGTGCCGTAGCCCTGCCAGTTGAGCACGCGGATCGTCTCGGCCGCCTGGGCGCCGCCGGCCGGCACCAGGCCGGCAGCCGCGACCAGCGCGCCAAGCGCCGCCGCCGTCATCAGATGTCGTCTCGAGATATAAGCCAACCTGTTCATGCCTCGCTCCTCTCTTGCGGATGCTTCGAGCTCTCCGCCGCCACCTCTTTCCGAGACTCTCCCATTTGCCAGGCGGCGGACAGTCTGTTAAACGTTTAACACCATAGACTTTCACCAGCGCATCGATCAAGGGCCTTGCCCCTGGGCGGGACACCATAGAAAGGCTCGAACAATCTAATCGGCACAGGGTTAGGCCCATGCCATTGGGAAAAACGATTAAACGATCCTGGCCGTAGTTGTCATGACCACGCTGTCACAGATCGCCGAGCGGGCCGGGGTATCGGTCGCCACCGTCTCGAACGTGCTGAACGGCACCAAGGCGGTACGCGAGGAGACCCGGCGGCGCGTCGAGCAGGCGGCCAGCGAGCTCGGCTACAGCCCGAGCCGCTTCGCCCGCGGCCTCAAGACCGGCAAGAGCTCCACCATCGGCATGATCGTCCCGGACCTGACCAATCCCTTCTTCCCGGCCATCGTGCAGGCCGCCGAAGCCAAGGCGCGGGAGCTGGGCTACGGCCTCATCATCGTCGACTGCCGCAACGACCCGGAGGAGGAGCGGCAGGCCTTCGCGCTGATCAGCGAGTACCGGGCCGACGGCCTGATCTGGATCCCGGTACGCGAGGCCGCCCCGCGGCACAGCTTCAGCGCGCCGATCGTCACCATGGACCGGCCGGTGGCGCCCTTCGACAGCGTCTCGGCGGATCACCGCGCCGGCGGACGGCTGATCGGCGCGCAGATCCTGGCCGCCGGCCGTCGCTTCGTCGGCGTGCTGCAGGGGCCGGCCGAGCACTTCAGCGCGCGCGAGCGCCATGCCGGGCTGCTCGAGGGGCTCGGCGGCGCGCTGGCTCCGGCCTGGACGCTTGAGGTGCCCTTCTCGCTCGCGCTGACTGCGGAGGCCAGACAAAGGATCGCCGATACGGCGCAGGGCTGCATCGTCTGCGCCAACGATCAGGTCGCCGTCAGCGTGCTGCGTCTGGTGCAGTCGCTGGGCCGACGGGTGCCGCAGGATGTCGCCGTCATCGGCTTCGACGACATCGCCTGGGCGGACTTCTCCTATCCGCGTCTCACCACGGTCCGCCAGCCCTACGGCCGGCTCGGCACTGGCGCCGTCGAGCTGCTGCTGCGCCGCATGGCCAATCCCAAGAGCCCGCGCCAGCTCCGCCTGCTCCCGGTCGAGTGGATCGCGCGGGAGAGCTTTCCCGGCTGACCCTAGTCGAGCGACCGCCCGGCCGCGGCGCAATCGAGCATGAGCTGCACGTCGGGATGATCCGCAAGCGCGGCCGCCGGACAGTCGCTCACCGGCGCGCCCGACAGCATCGCCTTGACGGCTGCTGCCTTGGTCTTTCCGGTGGCCAGCACGACGATGCGGCGCGCCTCCAGGATGGTGCCGATACCGATGGTGATCGCCCGGGTCGGCTGCTCGCCAGCATCGGCGAAGTAGCGGCTGTTGGCACGCAGGGTGGCCGGCGCCAGTTCGACAACCCGCGTGCGCGAGCCGGACGCCGAGCCTGGCTCGTTGAAGGCGATATGGCCGTTGACGCCGAGGCCGAGCAGCAGCAGGTCGAAGCCGCCCAGGGACTCGATCAGGCGCTCGTAGCGCGTCGCCTCCCGCGCCGGGTCGGCCGCGCCGCCCTGCAGGCTGTGGATGCGTGCCGGATCGGCGTCGAGGTGACGAAACAGGGTCTCGCGCAGGGTGTGGGCGTAGGACTGCGGATGCTCGGGGCCGAGACCGAGGTATTCGTCGAGGTTGGCGCAGGCGACCCGCCGGAAGCTGATGCGGCCGGCGCGGCCGGCGCGTACCAGCCGGCGGTACAGGGCGAGGACCGTGCTGCCGGTCGGCAATCCCAGGACCAGATCCGGCTTGGCCCTGACGGCAGCGATCAGCAGCTCGGCTGCCCGATCAGCCACCGCCGCCGCGCTGTCACAGAGCGTGACCTTTACCGCCATGCCATCACTGCCCGGGGAGCGTGATCCGAAGAAAGCGGGGGTCAATCTGCTCCACACATCTATCGGAAGTATGAAGGCGAGACGATCCATCGGCCGCGGACACGCCGCGCCTGCCGGCCCCGACGCAAGGGGCCGTCGAGATCGTGACAACAGCAGATAATGCTGCACCTGGCGGCAGCGCAGGTGTATAGTAGTTCTAATAGCCTACAACAATGAGAGGATGAACCTGCGGCGCCCAATCCTTTGGCTGTGTGCCGATGGGGGAGGGACTATGGAAGAGAGCGAGCGACGGCGGCGACTGGCCGCGGCCTGCCCCTGGCTGTGGGCGCACGGCTCACGGCGGTGTCACGCCGGAAGGCCGAGGGGAGCTTCGCCGAAATCGAGGTGCAGTCGGGTAACGAAACCGGCGTGCACGCCGACGCCATCAATATCATGATCAGGAATCTCAGCGTCACGCTCGAAGAGCTGCGCTTGAGCGAAGAGCGTTTCCGTGACTTCGCCGAGACCGCCTCCGACTGGTTCTGGGAGACCGGGCCGGACCACCGCTTCACCTACCTTTCGGAGCGCCTGGCCGACTTCGGGTTGAGCGCCGCCGTGCGCCTCGGCCGGCGCCGCTGGGAGACGGCGGACGACGTCGAGGAGGAGCCGCTGAAATGGCAGGCGCACCGCGCGGCACTCGACCGGCACGAGGCGTTCCGCGACTTCGTCTATCGGGTCCGGGTCGAGGATGGCGGGCAGCGCTTCGTGACGGTCAGCGGCAAGCCGGTGTTCGACGAGGCGGGCAACTTTCTCGGCTATCGCGGCGGGGCGCGCGACGTGACCTGCCGCGTGCTGTCGGATCGGGCGCTGCGCCAAGCGAAGCAGGAGGCTGACCAGGCCAACCAGACCAAGAGCTTGTTCCTCGCCAACATGAGCCATGAGCTGAGGACGCCGCTCAACGCGATCATCGGTTTCTCCGAGCTGATCATCGCCGGGCTTCGCAACCCGAATGAGCGCGATCTCCAGCTCGCCTACATCGAGGATATCTACGTGAGCGCGCAGCACCTGCTCGAGATCGTCAACGACGTGCTCGACATGTCGCGCATCGAAGCCGGCAAGTTCGAGCTCCACGAGGAGAGCGTCGCGCTGGACGAGACGGTCGGCGAGGTGGCACGCCTGGCCCGCGCACAGAGCGATCGGGCCGGCCTGTCCATCAGCCTGGACATCGATCCGCAGTTGCCGCCGATCTGGGCGGATGAGCGGTCGCTGCGCCAGATCTTGCTCAACCTGATCTCGAATGCCATCAAGTTCACGCCGGCAGGCGGCGGCGTGACCATCGGCGCCCGTTGCGAGACGAACGGCGATATCCGGCTCTGGGTCACCGACAACGGCATCGGCATCGCCACCGAGAACCTGGCCAAGGTGACGCAGCCCTTCACCCAGGTCGAGAACGTCTACGAGCGCCGGCATCACGGCTCCGGGCTCGGCCTCTCGCTGGTCCGCGCTCTCAGCGAGATACACGGCGGCAGCATCGAGATCGACAGCAGGCTGGGCGGCGGCACCACGGTCACCGTGCGGCTGCCGAGCCAGCGCGTCGAGCGCGCCGCCTCCGGCTGAAGCGCCGAGCAGACGAGGGCTCGGGTGCGAAGCTCCTAGGCCGCCAGGGGGAAGTCGAGACGCCGCAGGTCCTCGACCATGGCGGCGGCCTGCTCGGCCGGCAAAGCGGCCAGGGGCGGCCGCATGCGGGCCCACTCCGGGTCGCCCAGCATGGCGGCGAGCAGCGCCTTCACGGCCGGGAAGACGGGATAGGCCTGCAGGACCTTGCGCTGCGCGGTGATCCGGGCCTGCAGCGCGTCGGCCTCGGGATCCTGCCACTTGTCGTAGAGCGCGCGCAGCGCCGCCGCGTTGACGTTGCCGGCTGCGGTGATCGAGCCGGCGCCGCCGCCGCGCAGGCAGTCGAGCAGGTAGGTCTCCGAGCCGACGAAGGTGGCGAAGCCGGGAAAGCGCTCGAGGATCGCCGCCGTGTTCGACCAGGCGCCCGAGCTGTCCTTGAGGCCGACCACGGTCTCGGGATAGCGCTTGCGCAGGCGCTCGACCAGGTCGAGGCTGTAGCCGACCTGGGCGATCGGCGGGATATGGTAGAGGTAGATCCGGAGCCGGGCGTCGCCCGCCCGCTCGATGGTCTCGGCGACGCTGGCGAACAGGCCGTCGTCGCTCACCCCCTTGTAGTAGAAGGGCGGCAGCAGCAGCACGCCGCCGCAGCCGAGGCCGACCGCATGCGCGGTCAGGCGCACCGTGTCGGGCTGCGCGCAGCAGCCGGTGCCGGGCATCAGCAGGGCGGGGTCGACGCCGTCCTCGACCAGCGCCTCGAGCAGCGACCTGCGCTCCGCGCCCGACAGCGAGTTGGCTTCGCTGGTGGTGCCGAAGACGGCGAGCCCGTTGATACCCTCGTCGAGCAGCCAGCGGCAGTGCGCCAGGAAGCGCCGCCGGTCGACGCTGAGGTCCTCAGCGAAGGGCGTCACGACCGGCGCCAGGACGCCGGCGAAGGTCTTGGGCCCAGTCATCGGCTCTCCTCTCGCCCTCTTCTCTCCCTCGGGGGCTCCCGGCCCGCGAGCGGCCGCTACCATGGGGCAGCGCCGCCGCGAAAGCAATCGCCGGCGGCGCCATTGAGGGGAGCCCGAGGGGGCTGCGACATTCACACATGCCCGGTAGCAGGGCTCGCCTTTGCCACAGCCAAGGCTGCAGCGCTGCGCATAGCTTCGCGCCGCGCAGTCGTCCCGGCACTTGTTGCCGGGACCCAATGCCATAGCCGATCCTCCACTGACGCCAATGGGTCCCGGGGACAAGCCCCGCCTGCGCGGCCGAAGCCGCTTCGGCGCGGCGAAGGCCCGGGACGACGGAGGAGTGTGTATCGGCCTTGCGAAGCCGCCCCGCCCGGCCGAGGCCGGAAAGCGTGGAGTTTCAGCAACAAGGCGGCGGCGAATTTTTTAACCGAATCTCAAAATTCACTGGCCAAGATCGCGGCTACGCACTATGTAGGTGCTGCCCAAGATCGCACGTGCCTGTGGCTGCTCGCGGCGGGCTTCTCCCGCAGACGACACGGCAGCTTAAAGCAAACGACGTAGCGGGCTTTTTTGGTCTCTGCCGGCTCTCCAAAGGCCGGGGTCACTGAAGAGGCACTACATCCTTGCCGGCAGTGCGGAACGGTTCTTCCGTCCCAAACCAAGGCTTTCGCGCTTCGCTCCCGCAGGGTTGTTCCCATGGGGGTCCGAAGCAGGGCGTGTCACCGCTCCCGCGGTCGCTAACCGTCTCCATCTCGGTCAGCGGCAGCCAGGCGGCCCGGCACACGAGAGATGACTTGGAGGGCCGGACATGACCGAGCGCATCCGACGATTCCTGCACGACCAGCGCCCCGCCACCCCCTGCCTGGTGGTCGACAGCGAGGTGGTGCGCGACAACTACCTCACCTTCGCCAGGGCCCTGCCCGACACGCGCATCTTCTATGCCGTGAAGGCCAACCCGGCACCCGAGATCCTGCGCCTGCTGGCCGAGCTGGGCTCCAGCTTCGACTGCGCCTCGCTGGGCGAGATCGACCTGGTGCTGGCCGCCGGCGCCACGGCGGAGCGCATCTCCTTCGGCAACACCATCAAGAAGGAGGCCGACGTCGCCCACGCCTACGAGCTGGGCATCCGGCTCTTCGCCGTCGATTCGGAGGCCGAGGTTATGAAGGTCGCCCGCGCCGCTCCCGGGGCCGCGGTCTTCTGCCGCATCCTCTGCGACGGCATCGGCGCCGAGTGGCCGCTGTCGCGCAAGTTCGGCTGCGCCCCGGCCATGGCGCTCGAGGTGCTGGAGCTGGCGCACGACAGCGGCCTGGAGGCCGCCGGCATCTCCTTCCACGTCGGCTCGCAGCAGAGCAACCTGGAAGCCTGGGACCAGGCGCTGGCGATCGCGTCGTCGATCTTCCGCGAGCTGGCCGAGCGCGGCATCCAGCTCCGCCTGGTCAACATGGGCGGCGGCTTTCCGGCGCGCTACCTGAAGGACGTGCCGCTGGTCGCCTCCTACGGCGAGGCCATCTTCGGCGCGCTCAGGCGCCACTTCGGCAACCGCCTGCCTGAGACCATCATCGAGCCCGGCCGCGGCATGGTGGCCGACGCCGGCGTGATCGAGTCCGAGGTGGTGCTGATCTCGCGCAAGTCGGCGGACGACCCGCTGCGCTGGGTCTTCCTTGACATCGGCAAGTTCGGCGGCCTGGCCGAGACCATGGACGAGGCGATCCGCTATCCGATCCGCACCGGCCGCGACGGCGATCCGGCCGAGCCCTGCGTGCTGGCCGGCCCGACCTGCGACTCGGTGGACGTGCTCTACGAGAAGACGCCCTACGCGCTGCCGATCACCCTGCAGATCGGCGATCGGGTGCTGTTCGAGGCCTGCGGCGCCTACACCACCACCTACTCCTCGGTCGGCTTCAACGGCTTCGCGCCGCTGGCCGCCTACGTGATCTAGCCGGGACCAGCGCCATGGTCCGGATCACCACGGAGGCCCCCTGGCACCGGGGGGCCCGGGAAGCGCTGCTCGACGAGGCGCTCGGCCTGGAGCGCCAGCTCAAGAGCTCCGAGGGGCTGCGCGAGGGCCGGCTGCCGGTCAAGTCCCTGGTCGCGCTCGACGGCGAGACGCTGGTCGGCAGCCGCCTGGTTGGTAGTTTGCGCCTCTGGCGGGTGCGCGAGGCGAGCGGCAGGCTCGTGCTGCTGCTCGGCCCGCTGGCGGTCGCCGAGGGCTGGCGCGGCCGCGGAATCGGCGCGCGCCTGATGCGCGCCGCGCTCAACTGGGCGGCGGCGGCGCGCTACGACGCCGTCGTGCTGGTGGGAGACCTGGCCTACTATCGCCGCTTCGGCTTCGAGAACGGGCTTTCGGCCCGGCTTGCCATGGCCGGGCACTACGATCCGGCGCGCCTGCTCGGCCTCGAGCTGCAGCCCGGCGCGCTTGCGGCGCTGCGCGGCACGCTGGTCGCGGCAGGCGAGCCGGATCCGGCCGTCGCGCTGCTGTCACAGAGTGCTGCTAGCAGCCATAGGAGGCTTGCCCGGCGCCGCCCGATCGGGTAGCGCGACGCCGTAGCTTGGCCACGCCCTGGGGCCGCGCCCTGGTCGCCCGGGGGCCGCGCCCTGGGGCCGCGCCCTGGTCGCCGGGGGGGCCAAGCCTGCCAACCAAGAGGGGGGACGAGACCATGACCAGCGCGCATATCCACGGCAAGATCAGCGGTCCCGTCGTGATCATCGGCTGCGGCTCGATCGGCCGCGGCGTCATGCCGCTGATCGAGCGGCACTTCCAGTTCGACCAGGCGCGCGCCACGGTGATCGAGCCGCACGGCGAGCGCCGCCAGTTCGTCGAGGATGCCGGCTGGCGTTTCGTGCACGAGGAGATTACGCGCGACAACTACCGCGAAGTGCTGACTCCGCTGCTGACCGAGGGCGAGGGCCAGGGCTTCTGCGTCAACCTCTCGGTCGACACCTCCTCGCTCGACATCCTCAAGCTCTGCCGCGAGCTCGGGGTGCTCTACATCGACACCGTGGTCGAGCCCTGGGCCGGCTTCTACCTCAGCAGCACCGGCGACAACGCGACCCGCACCAACTATGCCCTGCGCAAGTCCGTGCGCCAGGAAAAGGCGGCCACTCCCGGCGGCACCACGGCGGTCTCCTGCTGCGGCGCCAACCCGGGCATGGTCTCCTGGTTCGTCAAGCAGGCGCTGCTGAACCTGGCGAAGGATACCGGACATAAGGCAGGCAAGCCCAAGAGCAGGGAGGACTGGGGCCGGCTGATGCGCGACCTGGGCGTCAAGGGCGTGCATATTGCCGAGCGCGACACCCAGTACTGCGATGCGCGGCGGCCGCACGACGCCTTCTGGAACACCTGGTCGGTCGAAGGCTTCATCTCCGAGGGCCTGCAGCCGGCCGAGCTCGGCTGGGGCACGCACGAAAAATGGATGCCGGAGACCGCGCGCTTCACCGATGAGGCGAACCCGATCGCCATCTTCCTCGAGCAGCCCGGCGCCGACACCCGCGTGCGCACCTGGTGCCCGACCCGCGGCGCCCAGTTCGGCCTCCTGGTGACGCACAACGAGTCGATCTCGATCGCCGACTACTACACGCTGAAGGACGGCGGCAAGGACGTGTTCCGCCCGACCTGCCACTACGCCTATCACCCCGCGGACGACGCCATCATGAGCCTGCGCGAGATGTTCGCCCGGCCGGGCTGGATCCCCGAGGTGCAGCGCGTGATCGACGAGCACGACGTGCACGAGGGCATCGACGAGCTGGGCGTGCTGCTCTACGGCCACGCCAGGAACGCCTACTGGTTCGGCTCGCAGCTCTCGATGGCCGAGACGCGCGACCTGGCGCCCTACCAGAACGCGACGGCGCTGCAGGTGACCTCGGCCGTGCTGGCCGGCATGGTCTGGGCCCTGGAGAACCCCGCGGCCGGCATCGTCGAGACCGACGAGATGGACCACGAGCGCTGCCTCGAGATCCAGCTGCCCTACCTCGGCCCGGTCAAGGGCTACTACAGCGACTGGACCCCGCTGGAGGGCCGCGGCGCCCTCTTCCCCGAAGACCTCGACAAGAGCGACCCCTGGCAGTTCAGGAACGTGCTGGTAAGGGATTAGCGCGAAGGCGCAACACACACGCTGTCATGCCCGGCCTTGATCCGTGGCCACTCGACCAATGCGCGCTTACAAAGACCGTCATGGTCGGCGAAGGCCGACCATCCACGAGTTTGTTTTGCTGCGGCTGCGACCGCTGCCCGCCACGATCGTTAGATGACAGGCGGGTGGGTCTACATCATGACGAACCGACCGGACGGCACGCTTTATGTCGGCGTGACCGCCGACCTGCCACGGAGGACCTGGGAGCACCGCACCGGCGCCATAGAAGGTTTCACGAAGCGATATGGGCTGAAGCGCCTAGTCTACGCGGAGCGTCACGACGATATTCGTAAGGCTGTCCGTCGCGAAAGGACGATCAAACGCTGGCGGCGCGCGTGGAAGGTGCGACTGATCCGGAGTACCAACCCCGACTGGGCCGACATCTACGACACTCTGATCTGATGCGGGGCAACTCACCTATCCCGCCGAAAGCAAGAAACTCGTGGATGGTCGGCCTTCGCCGACCATGACGGTTGGTGTGAACGCGCCTTAGCCGGATAGCAGCGGATCAAGCCTGGCAATGACACCACGGCGGTTTGAGGCGACGCTGTCCTCACCCTTCGACAAGCTCAGGGTGAGGAGGGCTTGTGCTGGAACAGCACAAGCACCTCATGCTGAGCCTGTCGAAGCATGAGGAGATCAGGTGCGCCCACGAACTCGGTGCCGCAGGAACTTCGGGGACCCCATTCGAATGGTGCCCCCGAAATTCCCTCGCCCCGACTCTCCGGCTTCTACCTTTTCAACAGCGACCCGTAGATCTCCTCGTCGCCGATGGTGCCGACGATCTGGCCGTTGTCGCGGACCAGGATCGGACGGCCGGTGGCGAGGCGGGCTTGCAGCAGGAGCTTGAGCGGCGTCTCCAGGCCGGCGATGGCGGCGACGCCGGGGCAGAGCTCGCCGTCGCCGATCGCGATGCCGGTCTCCGCCGCCGCCGCGGCCTGGCCGTTGCCCGGCTTCATCACCTCGGCGGCGCGCAGCACGTTGAGCGGGTTCATGTGCGCGACGAAATCGGCCACGTACTCGTTCGCCGGGTTGAGCACGATGTCCTGCGGCCGGCCGAACTGGACGATGCGGCCGCCCTCCATGATGGCGATCTTGGAGCCGATCTTGAGCGCCTCGTCCAGGTCGTGGCTGACGAAGATGATGGTGCGGTTGAGCTCGGACTGAAACTCGAGCAGCTCGTCCTGCAGGCGGTTGCGGATCAGCGGGTCGAGCGCCGAGAAGGGCTCGTCCATCAGCAGGATCGGCGCCTCGGTGGCGAAGGCGCGGGCCAGGCCGACGCGCTGCTGCATGCCGCCCGAGAGCTCGTGCACCTTGCGCTCGGCCCAGGCCTCGAGGTGGACCAGGGTGAGCTGCTTCGCTACCCGCTCGCGGCGCTCCTTCTCGGGCACGCCGGCCAGCTCGAGACCGAAGCCGACGTTCTCGGCCACCGTGCGCCAGGGCAGGAGGCCGAACTGCTGGAACACCATGGCGATGCGCCGGGTGCGCAGCCGGCGCAGAGTCCTGGCGTCGGCCTTGACGACGTCGATCAGCCCGCTGCCGTCGTGCACGTGCACGGCGCCGCGCACCACCGGGTTCAGGCCGTTGACCGCGCGCAGCAGGGTCGACTTGCCGGAGCCCGAGAGGCCCATCAGCACGACGATCTCGCCCTCGCCCACGTCGAGCGTGCAGTCGTGCACGCCCAGCACCTGGCCGGTCTCGGTCTCGATCTCCTCGCGCGACTTGTTCTGGTCCATCAAGGGCAGGGCGAGCTGCGGCTTGCCGCCGAACACGATGCAGACGTGATCGAAGGCGACGATGGGGGCGCTCGCTGCGGGGGCGCTCACTTCTGCCCCCCCCGCTCGGCGCGGAACAGGCGGTCGAGGATGATGGCGATCAGCACGATCGCCAGGCCGACCTCGAAGCCGCGCGCGATGTTGACCTGATTGAGCGCCCTGAGCGTCGGCACGCCGAGCCCGTCGGCGCCGACCAAGGCGGCGATCACCACCATCGACAGCGACAGCATGATGGTCTGGGTCAGGCCCGCCATGATCTGCGGCAGGGCGTAGGGCAGCTCGACCTTCCAGAGCAGCTGCCACCTGGTGGCGCCGAAGGCCTGGCCGGCCTCGATCAGCGCCTTGGGCGTCGAGGAGATGCCTAGGTGGGTCAGGCGGATCGGCGCCGGGATCGCAAAGATCACGGTGGCGATCAGCCCCGGCACCATGCCGAGCCCGAAGAGGATCAAGGCCGGGATCAGGTAGACGAAGGTCGGAATCGTCTGCATCAGGTCGAGCACCGGACGCATGGCGGCCATCAGCCAGGGCCGGCGCGCCGCGGCGATGCCGAGCGGCACCCCGACGCCCATGCAGACCAGCGACGCGGCCAGCACCAGGGCCAGGGTCTCGGTGGTCTCCTTCCAATAACCCTGGTTCAGGATCAGCAGCAGCCCGAAGACGACGAACCCGACGAAGGGCCACGAGCGGCGCACGGCGTAGGCGATGGCCGCGACGATGACGATGCCGATCAGCGGATGCGGCGCCTGCAGCAGCCAGAGAATGGCGTCGATGATGGTCTTGAGACCGACCGAGAGCCCGTCGAAGAACCAGGTGCCGTTGGCGGTGAGCCAATCAACGAAGGCCTTGGCCCAGGGGCCGATGGGAATCTTGTGGTCGGTAAGCCACTCCATGACTGCTCTCCCCGCCCGTCAGCGGAAAGAGAAAGGGCCGATCCATCGAGGCCCTCTCTCTCCCATTGGAGAAGTCTTCCGCACCGCGGGCCTCACCCTTCGACAGGCTCAGGGTGAGGTCGCTGGCGCTCCGTTGCACCTCATCCTGAGCCTGTCGAAGGATGAGGAGAACGCGATGGTCGCAGTTCGCGGAGGACTCCCGAAGGCGCGCCCTAGAGGCCGAGCGTGCCCTTGACCGCCGCCATGGCGTCGCCGCCGTCGAAGGTGGTCACGCCGGCGAGCCAGCCGTCGAGGACGCCGGGATTGGCCTTCAGCCAGGCCGACGCGGCGTCGCGCGGCTCCTTGCCGTCGTCCAGGATGGCGCCCATGATCTCGTTCTCCATGGCCAGCGTAAACGTCAGGTTGCCCAGAAGCTTGCCGACGTTGGGGCACTCCTCGACGTAGTTCGCGCGCGTGTTGGTGTAGACCGTAGCGCCGCCGAAGTCCGGCCCGAAGTAGTCGTCGCCGCCGGCGAGATAGGCCATCTCGAAGTTGGCGTTCATGGGATGGGGCTCCCAGCCGAGGAACACGACGTGCTCCTTCCTGTTCACCGCGCGGGCCACCTGGGCCAGCATGCCCTGCTCCGAGGATTCGACCAGCTTGAAGCCTTTGAGGCCGAAGGCGTCGCCCTCGATCATGTCGAGGATCAGGCGGTTGCCGTCGTTGCCCGGCTCGATGCCGTAGATCGTGGCGGCGAGCTGGTCGCGGAACTGGGCGATGTCGCCGAAGTTCTGCAGGCCGGCGTCGAAGGTGTACTGCGGCACGGCTAGCGTGTACTTGGCGCCCTCCAGATTGACTCCGAGGATCGAGACGCTGCCGTCGTCGCGGTACTTGGCAACGTCGGCCTCCATGGTCGGCATCCAGTTGCCGAGGAAGACGTCGATGTCGTTGTTCGCCATCGAGGCGTAGGTCACCGGCACCGACAGCACCTTGACGTTGGTCTGGTAGCCGAGCGCGTCGAGCACCAGGGTGGTGGCGGCCGTGGTCGAGGTGATGTCGGTCCAGCCCACGTCCGAGAAGCTGACTTCCTTGCAGGACTCGGGCTCGGCCGAAAGCGCCGGGCCGGCGGCAAGCGCGCCCAGCGCGAGGGCGGCGATGAGGGTCTTCGTCGTTCGAACCATGCGTTGTCTCCCTGCTAGCACAGCGGCTCTGCGGCCGCCTCCAGATCGTGTAACAAAAATGCTCCTAAGCCAAAGGCCTAGTGAACCAGAAAAGTCCATAAGTCAAAAGCCGGAGGCCAAAGAGCCTCAAGCCAAGGGCCGCTGCGGCTGGCCCTGGCGCTGGCGGGTGCGCCAGTCCGGGTCGATCCAGGTCTCCGCGTTGGAGGCCGGCAGCGGGTCGCGGCCGCGGATGAGATCGGCCGCCTTCTCGCCCACCATGATGGTCGGCGCATTGAGATTGCCGTTGGTGACGGTCGGGAAGACCGAGGAATCGACCACCCGCAGGGCCTCGATACCGCGCACCCGGCAGTCGGGGTCGAGCACCGCCATGGGATCGCCGTCGCCACCGATCCTGCAGGTGCAGGAGGGATGGTAGGCGCTCTCGGCGTTCTCGCGCACCCAGGCGTCGATCGCCTCGTCGGACGTAATCGCCTCGCCGGGCTGGATCTCGGAGTCGCGATAGGGGTCCATGGCCGGCTGGGCCATGATCTCGCGGGTCAGGCGGATGCAGGCGCGGAAGGCCTCGCAGTCCGCCTCCTCCTGCATGTAGTTGAACAGCACCTTGGGCTTGGCGCGCGGATCGGCCGAGGCGATGCGCAGCCAGCCGCGGCTCTTCGGCTTGTTCGGCCCGACGTGGACCTGGAAGCCGTGCCCCTTGAAGGCGGCCTTGCCGTCGTAGCGCATGGCCGCCGGCAGGAAGTGGTACTGGATGTCGGGCCACTGGATGCCGGCCTTGGAGCGGATGAAGGCGCAGGATTCGAAGTGGTTGGTGGCGCCCAGTCCGTCCTTGAAGAAGAACCAGCGCGCGCCGATCAGGAACTTGTGCAGCGGATCGAGCTGGCCGTTCAGCGTGATCGGCTGCTTGCAGCGGAACTGGAAATAGACCTCCAGGTGGTCCTGCAGGTTCTCGCCGACGCCGGGCAGCTCGTGCGCGACCGGCACGCCGGCCGCCTGCAGCACGGCGCCCGGCCCGATGCCGGAGAGCTGCAGGAGCGCGGGCGAGCCGATCGAGCCGGCGGAGAGGATCACCTCGCGCCCGGCTCGGGCGGTGACGCGACTGCCGCCGACCTCGTACTCGACGCCCACGGCCCGCTTGCCCTCCAGCACGACGCGGCGGGTCAGCGCCTCGGTGACCACCTTCAGGTTGGGCCGCTTCATCGCCGGCTTCAGGTAGGCGTTGGCAGTCGAGCAGCGCACGCCGTCCTTGACGGTCATGTGCATGGGGCCGAAGCCTTCCTGCTGGTGGCCGTTGTAGTCCGCGGTCTCCAAGTAGCCGGCCTGCTGGCCCGCGTCGACGAAGGCGCGGTAGAGCGGGTTACGCATGCCGTTGCCGTTGCCCGTGCCGAGCGGCCCCTGGCCGCCGCGGTAGACGTCGGCGCCGCCGGCCCAGGTCTCGGCCCGGCGGAAGTAGGGCAGACAGTGGCGGTAGCCCCAGCCGGCCGCGCCCGCCGCCTCCCACTCCTCGAAGTCGCAGGCATGGCCGCGCACGTAGACCATGCCGTTGATCGAGGAGGAGCCGCCCAGCACCTTGCCGCGCGGGCAGTGCATGCGGCGATTGTTCAGGTAGGGCTCCGGCTCCGATTCGAAGAACCAGTTGTAGCGTTTCATGTTCATCGGGATTGAGAGCGCCGTCGGCATCTGGATGAAGATGCTGCGGTCGCTGCCGCCGGCCTCGAGTAGCAGCACGCGCGCCTGGCCGTCCTCGGTCAGGCGGTCGGCCAGGACACAGCCGGCCGAGCCGGCGCCTACCACGATGTAATCGAAGCTTTCCATGCCTCTCCCAGGCGGGCCAGCCTAGTGGCCGCCGCCGGCCCGGACTAGGGCAACAGCGACGCAGATGCGCGAACCGGCGACCGGCTGCCTCCGGGGCCTGACTACGGCATTCACACATCTCACGCAGGAAAGGCTTGTCCTTGCCACAGCCACGGCTGTCGTCCCGGTACTTGTTGCCGGGACGACAGTGGCGTGTGTATGGGGCTTGCGAGACCGCCTAGCGAGATATGTGAATCCTGTAGAAGACCTGGCGGGGCCGCCCAATCGGCGTTACGGCTTGCGGACCGCCTCGACTCCTGGTGGAAAAGTCCGCGTTCCGGGATAAAACTGTGCCGACACGGCGCCATGCCGGAACGATAACAAGGGCGGTACGCCATGAGTGGGGACTTCTCCGATCCGAACTACGGTTTCAGCCTCCGCCAAGGGCTGATCGGCGGGCAGATGCTGCTGGTGGCCTTCGGCGCGCTGGTCCTGGTGCCCTTGCTGACCGGCCTCGATCCGAACGTCGCGCTCTTTACCGCCGGGCTCGGCACGCTGATCTTCCAGATCTGCACGCGGGGCAAGGTGCCGGTCTTCCTGGCCTCGTCCTTCGCCTTCATCGCCCCGATCATCTACGCCGTGCAGACCTGGGGGCTGGCGTCGACCCTGGGCGGCCTGGTCGCCGCCGGCGGCGTCTACGTCGCGCTCAGCCTGCTGGTGCGCATCAAGGGCAGCGAATACCTCGAACGCTTTCTGCCGCGCATCGTCACCGGGCCCGTCATCATGGTGATCGGGCTGGTCCTGGCGCCG
>JBHJOF010000265.1:0-5059 GCA_050330055.1 Kiloniellales bacterium | reverse complement strand
CATCATCATTGCCACCGACTCCGTCGGCGAGGCGACGGTGCCGTACATCGTCGCCCACATGCGCGACGTCACCGGCAGCGTCCCGCCGGTGACGTCGCGCATCCGCGTGCCGTCGTCGTTGCCCATCCAGACACCGGCCGTCAACTCCGCCGTCAGGCCGATAAACCAGGCGTCGCGGTTGTCCTGGCTGGTCCCGGTCTTGCCGCCGGCCGGCCGGCCCGGATCGGCGGCCTTGCCGGTGCCCCAGGCCACCCCGGCCCGCAGCAGATCGAGCATGGCATTGACCTGGTGCGGCGCCACCAGCCGGCCCGGCCCGCCGCCGGAGCGTTGATAGAGGATGCGGCCGTTCGGCTCGCGCACCTCGAGGATGGCATAGGGCCAGACGCCGCGGCCCTGGTTGGCGAAGGTGCTGTAAGCGCTGGTCAGCTCCAGGAGCGTGGTCTCCGAGGTGCCGAGCGCCAGGCCGGCATCGGCTGCGAGATCGGAGGTGATGCCGAGCCGATGCGCGGTCTGCGCCACCGCCGCGGGCCCGACCTTCTGGATCAGCTGCACCGCCACGGAATTGAGCGAGCGGGCGAAGGCCTCGCGCAGCGTCACCTCGCCGTAGTACTTGTTGTCGAAGTTCTTCGGCTCCCAGTTGGCGAGGCGGACCGGCCGGTCGATCATGCGGTCGTCCGGCGAAAAGCCCTGCTGCAGCGCCGCCAGATAGACGAAGGCCTTGAAGGCCGAGCCCTGCTGGCGCAGCGCCTGGGTGGCGCGATTGAACTGGCTCTCGCGATAGTCGCGGCCGCCGACCAGGGCGCGCACTGCGCCGTCCGGCGCCAGAGCGATGAAGGCTGCCTGGCCCATGCCGGCCACAGCGCCGTCGCCGGCGATCATGGCGCGCACCTCCTCCTCGGCGATGCGCTGCAGGCGCGGGTCGAGCGTGGTGACCACCACCAGATCGCGATCCACCGGCCCGACGAAGCCGGAGAGCTGGCCCAGCACCCAGTCGGCGAAGTAGCGCCCGCCCTGGTCGGCGACGCGCGAGGGGCCACCCTTGTCCTGCTTGGCCTGAGCAGCCGCCTCGGCGGTGATGAAGCCGGCCTCGACCATGGCGTCCAGCACCAAGCCGGCGCGGCCGTCGGCGAGACCGGGATCGTTCGCCGGGTTGTAACGCGACGGCGCCTTCAGCAGGCCGGCCAGCATGGCCGCCTGATGGAGCGTGAGCTCGCGCGCGCCGACGCCGAAATAGCGCTGCGCCGCCGCGTCTAGGCCGTAGGTCCCGGCGCCGAGATAGACCCGGTTGAGATAGAGCGTCAGGATCTGCTCCTTGCTGAAGCGGCGCTCAAGCCAGAAGGCGAGCAGCGCCTCCTGCACCTTGCGCTTCACGGTGCGCTCGGGCTCCAGGAACATGATCTTGGCGAGCTGCTGGGTGATGGTCGAACCGCCCTGCACGATGCGCCCCGCGTGCAGATTGACGAGCAGCGCGCGCAGCAGGCCGAAGGCGTCGATCCCTGGGTGCTGGTAGAAGCGCCGGTCCTCGACCGCGAGCACCGCCTGCGACACATGCGGCGGCAGCTCGGAGACGCGCACGGTCTCGCCGTAAAGGTCGCCCACGGCAGTGATGCGCGCGCCCTCGGCCGAGACCAGGGTGACGCTCGGGCGGCGGGTCAGCTCGGCGAAGCGATCGACGCTCGGCAGGTCGTAGGCGAACCAGCCGATGACGCCGAGCCCGGCGATCGCGACCCAGATCGTCGCCACCAGGGTCCAGCTCAGGAGCGGGCGCAGCCGGATGCGCGGGCGGCGGCTCCTGCCCTGCGCCTTGCCCTTGTCGCGCTTGCCACGCCGGGCGGACGCGCGCTGACGCGGATCGCCCGGCCGATCCTCGGGGGTTACACGAAACATCTCTCAAGACTTAGCGGAAAGAGACCCAAATCACCAATAGATGTTGTGGCTATATGGCCACTGCAGACGCAGCAAAGCTGGCAACTGTGGCCAGGTAATGGCAGAGGCCACCCCGGCGGGGCCGTATCATCCTTGCAAATCAGGAATGCAATTCCAGGATTGCAAGGATGCCACCCTGCTAGACGGTGGAGACACCGTGTTCCTCATGCTTCGACAGGCTCAGCATGAGGGCGCGCCCTGAGGCGCGCACTCACCTCACCCTGAGCTTGTCGAAGGGTGAGGCCTGATCGCACTTGGCCACAGTTCAAATCACACGTCGAGGTTCGCGACCTCGAGGGCGTGGGCCTGGATGAACTCGCGGCGCGGCTCGACCACGTCGCCCATGAGGGTCGAGAAGATGTCCTCGGCTTCCTGCGCGTGCGGCACCTTGACCTGGAGCAGCGAGCGCACGTTGGGATCGAGCGTGGTCTCCCAGAGCTGCTCCGGGTTCATCTCGCCCAGGCCCTTGTAGCGCGAGATCTGCACGCCCTTGCGGCCGGTTGCGAAGACCGCTTCGGCCAGGGACAGCGGCCCGGTGATGCGGCGCTCGCTGTCCTTGGTCCGCAGCATGGAGTGGCGCAAGTAGGTCTTCTGCAGCTCATCCGCCATGCTATGGAGCCGACGCGCCTCGCTGGAGCGGATCATGGGCACGTCGATCACGCGCCGCTCGGTGACGCCGCGCAGGGTGCGGGCGAAGGCGAGGCCGCCATCGTCGGCGGCGCGGCCGCTCCAGCCGCGTTCGAACTCCTCTGCCAGGTGGTCGAGCCGCCTGGCGATGTACTCCGCCGCCTCCTGCGTCTGCACGGCATCGGAGATCACGTCCGGGTCGAGCGCGCGGGCGATCGCCGTCTGCTCGACCACGCCGGGGCTGCCGACCTTGCGGACCAGCGGCTCCATCAGGTGCTTGGCGCGCACCGCCTGCTCGACCAGCTCGCGCAGCTCCCCGCCGGCGATCTGCCCGAGATCGGGATGATCGAGCACGGAATCGGCCACCGCCGCGTCGATCAGGTAGCGCTCGAGCGCCCGATCGTCCTTGAGGTAGACCTGCGAGGAGCCGCGCTTGGCGCGGAACAGCGGTGGCTGAGCGATGTAGAGATAGCCGCCTTCAACGACCTTGCGCATCTGCCGGAAGAAGAAGGTCAGCAGCAGGGTGCGGATGTGCGAGCCGTCGACGTCGGCGTCGGTCATGATGATGATCTTGTGGTAGCGCAGCTTGTCGAGGTTAAACTCCTCGCTGCCGATGCCGGTGCCGAGCGCCGTGATCAGAGTGCCTATCTCGACCGAGGACAGCATCTTGTCGAAGCGCGCGCGCTCCACGTTGAGGATCTTGCCGCGCAGCGGCAGGATCGCCTGGGTCTTGCGGTCGCGGCCCTGCTTGGCCGAGCCGCCGGCCGAATCGCCCTCGACGATGAAGAGCTCGGAGAGTGCCGGGTCGCGCTCCTGGCAGTCTGCCAGCTTGCCGGGCAGCGAGGCGATGTCGAGCGCACCCTTGCGCCGGGTCAGCTCGCGCGCCTTGCGCGCCGCCTCGCGGGCGGCGGCCGCCTCGACCACCTTGGCGACGATGCGCCGCGCCTCCTGCGGGTGCTCCTCGAAGTACTGCTGCAGGCGCTCGTTGACCACGCTCTCGACCACCGGACGGACCTCGGAGGAGACCAGCTTGTCCTTGGTCTGGCTGGAAAACTTCGGATCCGGCACCTTGATCGAGAGCACGCAGGTCAGGCCCTCGCGGGCGTCCTCGCCGGAGAGTTGCACCTTCTCGCGCTTGGCCAGGCCGGATTCGATCGCGTAGCTGTTGATCTGCCGGGTCAGCGCCGCGCGAAAGCCCGCCAGGTGGGTGCCGCCGTCGCGCTGCGGGATGTTGTTGGTATAGCAGAGCACAGTCTCGTGGTAGGCATCGGTCCACTGCATGGCAAGGTCGACCATGATGCCGTCGCGCTCCGCCTGGATCAGGATCGGCGGTTCGACCAGCGCCGTGCGCGTGCGGTCGAGGTAGCGCACGAAGGCCTCCAGCCCGCCTTCGTAGTGCAGCTCCTCGGTCTTGGGCTCGGCGTGGCGCGCGTCGGTCAAGATCAGCTTGACGCCGGAATTGAGGAAGGCGAGCTCGCGAAGGCGGTGCTCCAGCGTGGCGAAGTCGAACTCGGTGTTGGTGAAGACCTGTTTCGAGGGCAGGAAGGTGACCTCGGTGCCGGTCCTGGAGCCCGTGTCGCCGACCACAGCCAGCGGCGCCTCGGCCTTACCGTCGCGAAAGCGCATGCTGTGTTCGTGTCCGTCGCGCCAGATGCGCAGGTCGAGCGTCTCGGAGAGTGCGTTGACTACCGACACGCCGACGCCGTGCAGGCCGCCGGAGACCTTATAGGAATTCTGGTCGAACTTACCGCCGGCATGCAGCTGGGTCATGATGACCTCGGCCGCAGACACGCCTTCCTCGGAGTGGATGCCGACCGGGATGCCGCGCCCATTGTCGTGCACCGTGACCGAGCCGTCGCCGTTCAGGATCACCTCGACCGCATCGCAGTAGCCGGCGAGCGCCTCGTCGATCGCGTTGTCGACCACCTCGTAGATCATGTGGTGCAGGCCGGAGCCATCGTCGGTGTCGCCGATGTACATGCCGGGCCGCTTGCGCACGGCATCGAGGCCGCGCAGGACCTTGATCGATTCGGCACCGTAGGCGGAGGCCTCCTCGGCCTTCGTGCCGGCGCTCGCGCTTTTCAGAGATCGGTCAGTCATATCCATGCTTTCAGGCAG
This sequence comes from Kiloniellales bacterium, assembly GCA_050330055.1. Taxonomy (GTDB): domain Bacteria; phylum Pseudomonadota; class Alphaproteobacteria; order Kiloniellales; family JAKSDN01; genus JBHJOF01. The sequence goes on along the minus strand of JBHJOF010000265.1, from coordinate 388 downwards.
TTAACGCTCAAGGCCCTTAACGATTTGTTAACGCTTTCGGCAGCCGGTCAGGCCGGCGTTGAATCCGCCGGCGAAAGCGACGCGTTGTGCACCGTGAAGAACTGGGCGGCGGTGCCGAGCCCGCTGAACAGGGCGTCGTCCGTGCCGGTCATCCAGGCCTGCAGGCCGAGCGCCAGGATCTCGGCGAAGAGCGCGTCTCGGCGCGCGCCGTCGAGATGCGCGGCAATCTCGTCGAGCAGCAGCAGCGGCGCCCGGCCCTGCTCGAGCAGCAGCAGCCGCGCATGCGCCAGCAGGATCGCGATCAGCAGCGCCTTCTGCTCGCCGGTGGAGCAAAGCGCCGCTTCCTGATCCTTCCCGAGGTGGCTGACGGCGAGATCGCTGCGGTGCG
>JBHJOF010000264.1:0-4812 GCA_050330055.1 Kiloniellales bacterium | reverse complement strand
CCCAACACTTCGTGTTGGGCCCCTCCCTCTCCCCTCGAGGGAGAGGGGTCTTTGCAGCGCGCCTGTTTGTTTCCCTCTCCCTCGGAGGGGAGAGGGAGGGGCCCATCGCGCAAGCGATGGGAGGGTGAGGGTGACAAAAGAAGAGCTTCCTTCACGCCAATCTGAGGCCGGGCGAGAAACGGAAGCGGGGATGGATCACTCGCTCTCGTTCGCCTTGCCGAAGCGCGCCTCGTGCCAGGCGAGCGCGGCCTTCAAACCGTCGCGCTTCAGGATCGTGCGGAACTCCGTCGATTCCGGCGTCTCTGTCGTCTCGATCTGCACGTCGATCTCGAGCGCCTCTTGCAGCGCCTGGCGCAGGCCCATGATCTCGTAGCTGCGATTGACCGCCTGCTTGGTCAGGCGCAGGGCGTTCTGGTCGACTGTCGCCATGCGCCGGGCCAGCGCCAGGCCGGCTTCCAGCTGCGCGCCCGGCTCGACCACCTCGTTGACCAGCCCGATCGCCTGGGCGCGCTCGGCCGGAATGCGGTCGAGGCCGGCGAAGAGGATCTGCTTGGCCTGCTTCGGCCCGGTCAGCCAGGGCAGCAGCAGGGCCACGATACCGCTGCCGAACTTCAGCTCCGGCTCGCCGAACAGCGCGTCGCTGCTGGCCACCGTCACATCGCAGGCCAGGGCCAGCTCGAAGGCGCCGCCCAGGCAGTAGCCGTGCACCGCGGCCAGGGTCGGCTTGGGGCAGTCCCAGAACCGCATGATGAAGGCGAGGTCGGCCGCCAGCCCGTCCCGCACGCTGGCCGTCGAGCTGCGGTCGAGCGTGCCGATCTCGAAGCCGGCCGAGAAGGCGCGCCCGGTGCCCTGCACGACGATGGCGCGCACCCGCTCATCCCGTTCGGCAGCGTCGAGGGCGGCCAGCAGCTCGTTCATCATGGCCGCGTTGATCGCGTTCAGCTTGTCGGGACGATCGAGCGCGATCACGGCGACTGCGCCGTTATACTCGACGCGGATCGTCTCGAACGGTCTGTCCGCCATGAGTTCCATCCCCAATTTCCCCGACCTGCTCGCTGTCGGCCGGCTAACTCGCCTTCCTCATCCTGAGCCTGTCGAAGGATGAGGAGCGCGCTGCCGAATGCAGCGCCTGCGGTTGCACAGGGATCACCCCTCCTCGACGCGCAGGCCGAACTCCAGGGCCGAAACCTCGAGCCAATGCCAGAAGCTGCGCGCCACGCTGGCCGGGACCAGCAATGCGAAGCTATCGGGCGCCTCGGCGCGGATGTGGATGTGGCAGTGCTCGATCGCGGTCGGCGCGCAGGAGCCGATCGGGAAGGCCTCGGGATGGAGATCGAGCTGGCAGCCCTTGGCCAGCAGGTCGCGCACCCGGGGGCCCGAAAGGCGCAGCAGCGCGTGCATCGCGCTCTTGTCGACCAGGGCCGCCGCGTCGCCAAGCGTGTCGCGCAGCGTCCGCAGCAGCTCGCCCGGCCGCTCCTGCGCCGCCTCGGCGTACCAGCCCTCGGCGTCGGCCCAGAGCAGGCGCAAGCCCTCCCCCTCGGCGAACCTTAGCGGCGGTGGCAGGGCGCAGCCCAGGCGCGACCAGAGGATCGAGCCGACAATCTCGCCGCGGCCTCGGAAGGGTGCGAGCCAGACCCGGCCCAGGCCGGCGACCTCGGAGACTCGGACGGCGGCCTCGTCGCCGCTGCGTCCGGCCGAGCGCACTGCGCCGGCCAGCGGCGAGCGCGGCTTGAAGCTCGGGCGGTTATGCGCGGACACGGGCCGCCTCCGGATCGTAGAAGACGGGATCGACCACCTCGACCAGGGTCTCGCTGCCGTGCAACGGACTCGCGGCGCGCAGCCGCTCGCCGTGCCGCGCGCGGCCGCGGGACAGCAGGGCAAGCGCGATGTGGGTATCCAGCGTCGGGCTCCAGGTGACGGCGGTGACGTAGCCCTGGTCATGTTCCACGGTGGCCGCCGCGCCCTCGGGCAGCAGGTGGGCGCCGGCGATGATCGCCTGCTCGGGGGCGACCGCGCGCAGCCCGACCACCACCTGGCGCGCCGGGTCGGTCAGACCTTCGCGGCCGGTCAGCACGCGGCCGATGTAGTCGGGCTTCTTCTTCGATTGCATCCGGCCCAGCCCCAGGTCGTCGGCAGTGGTGAAGCCGTTGACCTCGGAGCCGGCGACGTGGCCTTTCTCGATGCGCATGGTGCCGAGCGCCTCGAGACCGTAGGGCACGGTGTCGTGCTCGAGGCCGGCGGCCATCAGCGCGCGCACCGCGGCGTCGCCGGCATCGGCCGGCACGTAGAGCTCGTAGGCCAGCTCACCCGAGAAGCTGACCCGCAGCAGCCGCGCCGGCACGCCGCCCAGCACCGTCACCTCGGCCGCGGCCAGGAAGGGGAAGGCCTCGTTCGACAGGTCGAGGCCCTCGACCACGGCAGCGGTGAGGTCGCGCGCCCTGGGCCCGGCGATCGCGATCGCCGCCCAGTTGTCGGTGACCGCGGTCAGCCGCACGTCGAGCTGAGGCCGCTGCGCCTGGCGGCAGAAATCGAGATGGGCCAGCACCTCGGCCGCCTCGGCGGTGGTCGTGGTCATGAAGAAGTGGTCCTGGCCAAGGCGCGAAGTCGTGCCGTCGTCGAGCACCACGCCGTCCTCGCGCAGCATCAGGCCGTAGCGCGCCTTGCCCACCGGAAGCGTCCCCATGACGTTGCAATAGACCAGATCGAGGAAGGCCGCGGCGTCCGGGCCCATGACCTCGATCTTGCCCAGGGTTGAGACGTCGCAGAGGCCGACGCCGGAGCGCACCGTCTTGACCTCGCGGTCCCTGGCCTCGCGCCAGTCCTCGCCTTTCTTCGGGTAGTACTGGGCGCGCAGCCAGTAGCCGCTCTCGACGAAGACGGCGCCCTGCTCCTCGGCCCAGGCGTGCAGCGGCGTCAGGCGGGTCGGCCGCCAGTGCTTGCCGCGCGCCGCGCCGGCCAGCGCGCCCATCGCGACCGGCGTATAGGGCGGCCGGAAGGTAGTGGTGCCGACCTCGGGAATCGGCTTGCCGAGCGCCTCGGCGAGCAGCGCCAGGCCGTTGACGTTGGCGGTCTTGCCCTGGTCGGTCGCCATGCCGAGCGTGGTGTAGCGCTTCAGGTGCTCGACCGAGCGATAGCCCTCGCGCGCCGCCAGCGCCACGTCGTCGGCGGTCACGTCGTTCTGCAGGTCGACGAAGGCCTTGCCGCCGCGCTTGCCGGCCGTTACGCGCCACAGCGGCTCGATGCTGCCGACGGGCGCGCTGTTCGCCGCCGGCACCGCGACCTGGGCGCCCTGCCTGCCGCAGCGCTCGGCCGCGCGCTGGCCGGCACCAGCGCCCTCGGCCAGGCAGGCATCGAGCGCGAACTGGCCAGTCATTGCGCCGGCGCAGAGATAGCCCTCGCCCTCGCTGGCGGCCGGCAGGAAGCAGGCGCGCGCCGCATCCCACACTGGGCGAAACCCACGCTGCGAGGGCAGGTGAACCACCGGGTTCCAGCCGCCGGCGACGCAGAGCAGATCGCAGGCGATGCGAGTCTCAGGACCACCGTTGCGCGGTGCGATCCAGACCGCGTGCAGCTGCTTGCCGCTGGTGCCGGTCACGACATGGCCCGGTTTCGCGGCCTCGTCGCGCGCGTCGCCACCATTCGCGGTGCGCGCGTCGACCACGGCTGCCACTTCGATGCCGGCGGCGCGCAGGTCGCTTGCGGTCCTGTAGACGTCGTCGTTGTTGCCGAAGACAACGGCTCGCTCGCCTGGCTTGACCGCGTAACGGTTGACGTAGGTGCGCGCGGCCGAAGCCAGCATCACGCCCGGCCGGTCGTTGTCGGGGAAGGTGAGCGGCCGCTCCAGGGCGCCGCTCGCGATCACCACCTGCCTGGCGACAAGGCGCCACAGCCTCTGGCGCGGCTTGCCTTGCGGCGGCGTCGCATGGTGGTCGGCGACGCGCTCCAGCGCAGTGAAAGTGTTGCCGTCGTACCAGCCGACCACCGTGGTCCGCGGCATCACGCGCACGCCCGCTTCCGTCAGGTGCGCCACCATCTCCTCGGCCCAGAGCGCGCCGGCGCGGCCGTCGACCTGGTTGCGCTCCTGCAGCAGGCTGCCGCCGAGCCGCCAATGCTCGTCGCAGAGGATGACGCGGGCGCCGGCCTGAACCGCGGCCCAGGCGGCCATCAGCCCGGCCGGCCCGCCGCCCGCCACCAGCACGTCGCAGTGCGCGTTGGCCTTCTCGTAGCGGTCGGGATCGGGCTCGCGCGCTGCGCGGCCCAAGCCGGCGGCGCGCCGGATCACGCGCTCGTAGACCGGCTCCCAGAAGCGCTCCGGCCACATGAAGGTCTTGTAGTAGAAGCCGGCCGGGAAGAGCGGCGACAAGAGGCCGTTCACCGCCATGAGGTCGAAGGAGAGCGACGGCCAGCGGTTCTGGCTCTGCGCCGTCAGGGCCTCGTAGAGCTCGACCATGGGGGCGGAGCTGTTGGGCTCGCGCCGCGCGCCCTCGCGCAGCTCGACCAGGGCCGAGGGCTCGGCCGAGCCTGCGGTAAGCAGGCCGCGCGGCCGGTGGTATTTGAAGCTGCGGCCGAGCAGCCGGTCGCCGTTCGCCAGCAGGGCGGCGGCCAGGCTGTCGCCGGCATAGCCGCGCATGTGGTGCCCGTCGAAGCGGAAGCTCAGCGGCCGCGAGCGGTCGATCAGGCCGCCGGTCTCCAGGCGGAAAGGCTGGCGGCTCACCATGCCTGTTCCTGGGCGACTTCGCGCGCCAGACGGGCGGAAAGGATCTCGTGCGTCGCCGTGTCGCGCTCGACCACCAGCCAGGCGCCGCAGCCGCT
>JBHJOF010000263.1:0-5739 GCA_050330055.1 Kiloniellales bacterium | reverse complement strand
AGGGAGAGGGAAACAAACAGGCGCGCTCCAAATCCCTCTCCCTCGAGGGGAGAGGGAGGGGCCCATCGCGCAAGCGATGGGAGGGTGAGGGTGATGACTGGGCGCTGACACCGCTGCCTCCAGACTTGGCGAGAGGTGTTTGCAGATGGGCAGCCTGTAAGCGCGCTAGCCGTCGCAATAGCCGAGAATGCGGTCGTAGAGTTCCTTCGGCGTCGTCGTTCCCTCGGCCTCGATGCGGGCGCGGGCGGCGCGGCGCTTGCTGCCGGGCAGGCGGGCGCCCTCCTGGTCCTCGATGGCACTGCACAGCGTCGCGATGCGCTGGCCGAACTGGCCGCCGGAGAAGCGCGCCGGGTCGAGGGCGATGAAGGCCTGGCCGGTGCGCGGTGGGCCGCCGTCGTTGGTGGCGAAGGACGAAGCCTCGAGGCCCAGTGTGGCGCCAGCGAGCGCGGCGGCGAAGACCTCGGTCATGAGGCCAACGCCGAAGCCCTTGTAGCCGCCGGTCGGCAGCATGCTGCCAGCCAGCGCCAGGGTCGGGTCGGTGGTCGCCCGGCCCTCGGCGTCGAGCGCCCAGCCCTCGGGGATCGGCTCACCGAGCCGTTTCCTGAGCGCGATCTCGCTCTTGGCGATCACGCTGGCCGACTGGTCGATGATGAAGGCGGCGCCGCCTGCTTCCCCAAGCCCGCTGGCCGGCACGCCCAGCGCGAAGGGGTTGGTGCCGATCACTGGCCGCTTGCCGCCGATCGGCGCGATCGAGGCCGGCGCGTTGGTGAAGCCAAGGCCGAGCAGGCCGGCTTCCGCCAGCCGCTCGACGTGATGGCCCAGGACGCCGCAGTTGTAGGACTTGCGGATGGTGCCGGCCGCCACGCCGTGCTGCCCGGCTGCGGGGATCAGCCGCTCGAACAGCGCGTCGATCGCCGGCAGGGCGAAGCCGTCGCCGGCGTCGCAGGCGAAGGCGACGTCGGAGAACGCGGTCACTTGCGGCACGGCGTCGCCCTTGACCTTGCCACACTTCAGGTGCTCGCAGTAGATCGGCACGTAGGCCAGACCGTGACTCTTGATGCCGTCGCGCTCGGCGTCGACCACGCTGCGCAGCTGCGAGTCCGCGTTGGCCGGCGAAGCGCCGCAGGCGATCAGGGCACGGCGGGCCAGCGCGCCGATCTCCTCCAGGGTCAGGGGCACGGTCTCGGATGTCACGGCAGCTCCTTCTGCTATTCGTTGTCGCTGGCCGCGGAGCCGGCGCCGCGCGTGCGCGACTCCTCGCTTGCCGGCACCAGCGCGCGCATCCCGAGCGTTTTGAGACGGGTCCAGGTCTCATTGGCGACGGCTACGCCCTTGTCCAGGGTGGCGGCGTAGCGGTCGTCCAGATCGCTCGGGCGCAGGGTGACTGGCAGATGCATATCAGCAAGCGGCTGTCTGGCGCAGGCGATCGAAGTCTCGACGGCGATGGCGGACAGGAACGCGGAAGGCTCGCCCAGCAGGCGCGGGCCATTGCCGTCGAGCCCTGCAGCGGCGCCACGCCACTGCAACTGGAAGCACCAGCCGCGCCGCCGGTGGCGCTCGGCGATCGGCAGCAGGAAGAGGGGATCGGCCAACGCCGCGACGCTGATCCTTGCCGGCACAGCGCCGGACGCGGCGGCCGCCACCGCGCTGTCGATCAGCCCGCCCGCCAGAAAGATTGCCGAGCGGCTGCCCGCGTCGAAGGTCTGTGCGTCCGTGCCTGATACCCGCGCCGCCGCCGCTGCATCGGGGCAGCGATCGAGCGCGGCCACCAGCAGCTCCAGCGCCGGGAAGCCGCGTGCCACCAGCCAGCCGGCCGACCAGGCGGCGTCCTCGTCGATGCCGGCCGGCGTGCCGGCGCCGGCCAGGGCGCGCAGGCACCACTGCTCGACCTCGTTCAGTGTGACGATCACGCGCTGCGTCTCCGCCCGGCCTCCGCGACCTCGAGGAAGACCGGGAAGGCCCAATCATCTGCGGTCATGGCGTCGGCGTTGTCCTGCTCCAGCTCTTCGAAACTGGGCGCGCCCTGATACATGGTGATGCGGGTCCAGCGGTCCGATTTGGGGTCAAACTTGATGGCGCCGAACATCGACAGCTTACAGCGCAGCAGGTCGACCGCGATGGTCTCCTTGCCCAGCAGGTTGTCCTGCACCTCGGCGTAGGGGAAGGCGGCCAGGCCCTGGACCCGGCGCGTCGCCTGGCGCTGCTCCGGATACTGCAGCAGGAACTTCGCGACGTTCGTCTCGGGCGCGGCGGAGGCGAGCGCGTCGTGCAGGCGCTTGACCTCCCGGCCGATGCCGAGGCGCAGCTCGCGGTCGGCGCCGGGCTCGCTGAAGCGCTCGCCCAGGCGCGGCTCCAGCTTCTCCTCCGAGACGTACCAGAAGAGGTGCCGCGCCTCCGGCGCCTCGTAGTCGATGCCGAGCGCCCAGGCGTAGCGCGCTTCGATGAGGCCCTTGAGTCGCTCGACCGTCATGGCCGGATCGAGATCGAGGCTTTCATCGCCGGCCAGGCCGTCCTCCAGGTCGTCGACCAGCTCGCCGTGCGGCTCCAGGACCAGGCTGTTGATCAGTTCCTGGCCCTCGACCGAGAGACGCTTGCCGGCCTCGTCGAGCACGCGGCGCCAGGGCGCCGTCGCCTGCAGCAGCGCCGTCTCCTGGCCCGCCGCCCAGGCGGCGAAGTCGGGCAGCTCGCGACGCAGGGTCAGGATGCGGCCCATCTGCCGGGAGTCATCGGTTCGCCACTCGCCGAGGTGGCGGATGGCGCGATCCAGCAGGGCGCGGAAGCGCGCGAGTCGCGCCGGCTCTGTGCGCTCCAGCGCGCGGACCCGCGCGATCGCCGTCTCGCGCGCCAGGATCCAGCGGTGGATCAGGCGCGGGTGGCCGATCAGGAAGGGCGCCATGCCGAGGCCGGTCGCGTTGCCGATGCCCAGCCTGCGCTTGCTCGCGGCCGACAGCGGCACGGCGGTTGCCGGTGCGCGGACCCGCGCTAGGTGCTCGACCAGGTCGAAGGTGAACTCGCGGATCAGGTAGACGGTGAAGAGCTCGGCCTCGAAGGGTCGCGCAAAGAGTCCGCCGCCGAAGGTGTGCGCCAGGTCGGAGAGGCCGTACTTGCCGTTGCCGTAGACCGCGGTGGTGCGCATCAGGTAGCCGACCTCGACCACCGTCGCCGGGTCCGGCTGACAGCCAGCCGCCAGGCTGTCCACGACGCAGTCGAACAGCCGCACGCTCTTGTTGGCGCGGCTCAGCACGTATTCGCTGGGGCTGCAACGCCCGGCCTCTTGCAGCGGCACGTTGCCGCGCAGCCGTTCGATGGTTGCGTCGGTCGGCTCGGCGATGGTGAGCGCGAAGGTCGAGTCCCACTTCTCGGCGATGACCCGATCGCTGCGCTCCTCCGGCGCCAGCGCGTGGCTGAAGGCGACCAGGCGCACCACACCCTTTGGTGTGGTGACGGCATAGATGGCGTGGCCGTAGCCCTCGGTATCGAGCGCCATGACCTCGCGCTCCAGCCGCCAGCCCTCGCGCACGATGCGGCGCAGCAGCGAGCGCATGAAGCTGATGCGCGTCTGGAAGAAGCTGCCCATGCGCTCGAGGCGCATCACCGTCTCGGGCGGCCGCAGCTCCAGTGGCGCCGTCATGCCGCCGCGCCCTGCGGGCCAAAGGAGCGCTCGAAGAAGGCGAGCCAGTTCCCGCCCATGATCTTGCGCACGTCGTCCTCGGCGAAGCCGACGGCGCGCAGGCCCTCGGCGACATTCCCGAAGTCCTTGTTAGAGCCGAACCAGGCGGGCTGGGACGGGAAGCCGGCGGCGCTCTTGCTGCCCTCGCCGTAGTCCTTGGCCTTGGTCCAGGTGCCGTTGCGCATCCACTCGACCACCCGGTCCGGCTGGTCCTGGCAGAGGTCGGAGCCGAGCCCGACATGGTCGATGCCCATCAGCTCGGCGGTGTGCGCCACCATCTCGCAGAAGGACTGCAGGCTGCAGTCCGACTTGCTCCTCAGGTGGTGCGGATAGAGGCTGAAGCCCAGCATGCCGCCGCTCTCGCCCAGCGCCTTCAGCACCCGGTCCGACTTGTTGCGCAGGGCCGGGGCCCAGGACGAGGGATTGGCATGAGTGATGGCGATCGGCCGCTCCGAAAGCGCGATCGCCTCCAAAGTCGAGCGCTCGGCCGAGTGCGACATGTCGACCACCAGGCCGACGTGGTTCATCTCCTTGATCACCTGGCGGCCCATGCGGGTGATGCCCGAGTCTTCCGCCTCGAAGCAGCCGGTCGCCAGTAGGCTTTGGTTGTTGTAGCTGAGCTGCATGAAGCGCAGGCCGAGGTCGTGCAGCACGGCGATCAGGCCGATGTCGTCTTCCATGGGCGAGCAGTTCTGCGCTCCGAAGAGGATGCCTGTCTTGCCCTCTTGCTGGGCGCGGCGCAGGTCGGCGGCGCTGCGCACCGGCATGATGAGGTCGTGGAACTCCTCGAAGCGCCCATTCCATTCGATCATGCGCGCGACGGTCTCGCGGAAGTCCTCCCAGTAGGCGATGGTGACGTGCACCGCGCCGACGCCACCGTCGCGCATCTCCCGGAAGATCCTGTCCGACCAGTTGCAGTACTGCAGCCCGTCGATCACCAGCATCGCGCCGCCTCTCTGTTCCCGGCCATGACGGTCACGGCGCGCCCGGACTGGTATAGGCGGTCTTGACGATGGTGTAGAACTCGCGGGCGTAGCTGCCCTGCTCGCGCGGGCCGTAGCTCGAGGCCTTCCGGCCGCCGAAGGGCACGTGATAGTCGGTCCCGGCAGTCGGCAGGTTGACCATGACCGTGCCGGCCTGGACGTTGCGCTTGAAGTGACTGGCGTGCTTCAGCGAGGTGGTGACGATGCCGGCGGTCAGGCCGAACTCCGTGTCGTTCGCGGTGGCCAGCGCTTCCTCGTAGTCGCGCACCCGGATCACCGCCGTGATCGGCCCGAAGATCTCCTCGCGGCAGATGCGCATGTCGTTGCGCGTGTCGGTGAAGAGGGCAGGGGCCATGTAGTGACCCTTGGTCTCGCGGTTGAGCAGCTGTCCGCCGGCCGCCAGCCTGGCGCCCTCCTGCTTGCCGATCTCGATATAGGACAGGTTCTGCTCCAGCTGCCGCTCATCCACCACCGGCCCGATGGTGGTGCCTTCCTTCAGCGCGTGGTCGACCTTCAAGCCCTGCATGCGCTCGAGCATGGCCGAGACGAAGCGGTCGTGCACGCCTTCGGTCACGATCAGGCGCGAGCTGGCGGTGCAGCGCTGGCCAGTGGCGAAGAAGGCGCCGTTGATTGCGGCGCCCACGGCGACCTCCAGGTCTGCATCGTCGAGCACGATCAGCGGGTTCTTGCCGCCCATCTCGAGCTGGACTCGCGCCATGCGCGCCACCGCCCGCCCGGCCACCTGGCGGCCGACCTCGACCGAGCCGGTGAAGGTGACGGCGTCGACCTCGGGCGCATCGATGATCGCCTGGCCGGCCTCGCGGCCGCTGCCCATCACCAGGTTGAAGACGCCGGCCGGCAGGCCGCTGCGGCTGATGATCTCGGCCAGCGCCCAGGCGCTGCCCGGCACCAGCTCGGCCGGCTTGAAGACCACGCAGTTGCCGTAGGCCAGCGCCGGCGCGATCTTCCAGGCTGGGATCGCGGTCGGAAAATTCCAGGGCGTCACGATGCCGATGACGCCGAGCGGCTCGCGCCGCACCTCGACCTCGACGCCGGGGCGCACCGAGTCTGCGGTATCGCCGATCT
>JBHJOF010000262.1:0-12741 GCA_050330055.1 Kiloniellales bacterium | reverse complement strand
GTCCAGCCGCCCCGGCCGTCGGGATCGCCGATCACGGCGTAGAGGTCGGCCAGGCCGGTGGTATGGATCGCCGCCTCGGTGGTCGGCATGGATTGCACCGGGTAGATCCGCTTCTCGGGATAGAGCCGGGCGAAGAACCGGTCGCCGCGCATGACGGTGAAGGTCGCCGTATCGCTCAGGTAGTTGGGGCCCTGGCGGCGCTCGACGCCCTCCAAGCGGTAGCTGTAGCCGGCCAGCTCGATCGTCTGGCCGGGCCGCAGGTTCTGCACCGCCTCGCTCTTCCAGGCGGTCGAGGCGGTCATGCCGGCGATCGCCACCGCCATGCCGGCGTGCGCCAGGGTCATGCCGTAGGCGGAGCGCGGCAGATTGCGCGCGCGCGTCAGGCTCTGGGCGAAGGGAACGCGGAACAGCCTGACCCGCTCGGTCCAATCGACCAGCACGCCGCAGAACAGCCAGGCGGCCAGGCCCATGGCGAGAATCGCCAGGACCGGACCGCGCTGCTCGACCGCGTAGACGGCGAGCGCGACCAGGGCCGCGGCAGCTGCGGCGAACTTCAGCCGGCCCAGGGCGCCGGCCAGGTCGGCACGCTTCCAGGGCAGCAGCGGCCCGACCGCCATGGCGGCGACCAGCGGTATCATGATCGGCACGAATGTCATGTTGAAGAAGGGCGCGCCGACCGAGACCTTGCCGCCGCCGAAGGCCTCCAGGAACAGCGGATAGAGCGTGCCGAGGAAGACGGTCGCCGTCGCCGTCACCAGCAGCAGGTTGTTCAGCACCAGGGCGCCCTCGCGGCTGACCGGCGCGAAGAGGCCGCCGGCCTTCAGAGCCGGCGCGCGCAGCGCGAAGAGCAGCAGCGAGCCGCCGATGGTGATGGCCAGCAGCACCAGGATGAAGAGGCCGCGCTGCGGATCGGTGGCGAAGGCGTGCACCGAGGTCAGGAGCCCGGAGCGCACGATGAAGGTGCCGATCAGCGACAGCGAGAAGGTCAGGATCGCCAGCAGGATGGTCCAGACCTTGAGGGCGTCGCGCTTCTCCACCACGACGGCCGAATGCAAGAGCGCGGTGCCCATCAGCCAGGGCATGAAGGAGACGTTCTCGACCGGGTCCCAGAACCACCAGCCGCCCCAGCCGAGCTCGTAATAGGCCCACCAGCTGCCGAGCGCGATGCCGCCGGTGAGGAAGCTCCAGGCGGCGAGCGTCCAGGGCCTGACCCAGCGCGCCCAGGCGGCGTCGACCTTGCCCTCGATCAGCGCGGCGATGGCAAAAGCGAAGGCGATCGAGAAGCCGACGTAGCCGATGTAGAGCATCGGCGGATGGAACGCGCGGCCCGGGTCCTGCAGCAGCGGGTTCAGATCCTGGCCGTTGAGCGGCGGCGGGAAGACGCGCGCGAAGGGATTCGAGGTCAAAATCGTAAAGGCGAGGAAGCCGGCGGCGATCCAGGCCTGCACGCCGAGCACGCGCACCCTGAGGGTCGGCGGCAGGTTGTTGCCAAAGAGCGCGACGGCGGCGCCGAAGCCCACGAGGATCAGGATCCAGAGCAGCATCGAGCCCTCGTGGTTGCCCCAGACGCCGGTGATCTTGTAGAGCAGCGGCTTGGCCGTGTGCGAGTTCTGCACCACGTTGACCAGGGTGAAGTCGGAGGTCACATAGGCCTGCATCAAGGCCAGGAAGGCGGTCGCGACCAGCGCGAGCTGCAGCAGCGCCGCCGGGCGCGCCAGCGCCATCAGGGCGAGGTTGCCGCGCGCCGCGCCGATCATCGGCAGGCTGCCCTGCAAGAGCGCCACGGCCAGCGCCAGGATCAGGGCGAAGTGGCCGATCTCCGGGATCATTGCGAGCTGCCTTTCATTTCACCCTCGGGGCGCCACTGGCCCGACTTCTTGAGCGCCTCGGCGACCTCCGGCGGCATGTAGGTCTCGTCGTGCTTGGCAAGCACCTCGCGCGCGACGAAGACGCCGTCGCTGCCGAGTTCGCCCTCTGCAACCACGCCCTGCCCCTCGCGGAACAGGTCGGGCAAAATGCCGCTATAGGTGACGGGCACGCTGTGCGCCAGGTCGGTGACCCGGAAGCTCACCGTGAGCCCGTCGCCGCTGCGCGTCACCGAGTCCTCCTCGACCAAGCCGCCGATGCGGACGGCGCGGCCCGGCGGCGCCTTCTGTTCGGCAAGATCGGTGGGCGAGTAGAAGAAGACCAGGCTGTCCTCGAAGGCGGTCAGCGCCAGCGCCGCTGCGGCGAAGATCGCCAGCATGCCGGCGCCGATCATGGTGAGGCGCCGCGTCTTGCGCTTCACGGCGCGGCGCTCCCGCCGTGCTCGCCGGCACCGTCACGGCTGCCGCGCCGGCGACGTTTGGGCCGGGCTGCTTCCAGCACTGCCAGAGTGCGCTCCCGGCTGCGCAGCTCGCGCAGGCTCACCACCAGCAACCCGATCATGACGAGCGCGGTGATGCCGAAGCTCGGCCACACGAAGCCGGCGTAGCCGCCCATCTCGAAGAAACCGATCAACTCCCGCCTACTCCGCCCGGTCTCCGGGTCTCTGTTTATCTAAGTGGACGCCGTCGCGGTTTCAGCGGCACCGCGGCGCACAGCTCATCACGTCTCCGCGCGCGGCGTGGCGCCAAAGGGCGCCGTCATGGTGTCCACCGCAGCGCCACCGGCCGCCTCGATCTGCAGCACGCGAATCCGCGCCGCCAGGAGCTCGCTGCGGATGCGCAGCAGCAGCAGACTCACGTAGAACAGCGTGAAGCCCAGGCCCATGAGCAGCAGCGGCCAGAGCATGCTCGGGTCGATCGTCGGCCCGCCCAGGCGGAACACGCTGGCCGGCTGGTGCAGGGTGTTCCACCAGTCGACCGAGAACTTGATGATCGGCACGTTGACGAAGCCGACCAGCGCCAGGATCGCCGCCGCGCGCCGTCCGCGCTGCGCATCGTCGAAGGCGTTCAACAGCGCCATGTGGCCGAGGTAGAGGAAAAACAGCACCAGCACCGAGGTCAGGCGCGCGTCCCAGATCCACCAGGTGCCCCACATGGGCTTGCCCCAGAGCGAGCCGGTGACGAGCGCCAGGAAAGTGAAGGCGGCGCCGAGCGGCGAGGAGGCCTTGGCCGCCAGGTCGGCCAGCGGGTGGCGCCAGATCAGGGCGACGGCGCTGGCCAGCGCGATCGCGCTGTAGACGAAGAGCGCCATCCAGGCCGCCGGCACGTGCACGTACATGATGCGCACGCTCTCGCCCTGCTGGTAGTCGGGCGGCGCCACGAAGAGGCCGAGATAGAGCCCGGCGGCCAGCGCCGCCACCGTCCCCGCCGCGCACCAGGGCAGCAGCGCGTGCGACAGCCGCGTGAAGCGGGCAGGATTGGCGAAACGGTGCATCGGTGACTTCGCTAGCGGGCCTTCGTATCAAACCGCATCAGTAGCCCATTCGGCCGCATGATAGGGGCGAGACCCCCTTTGTCCAACCACGATCCCGGCATGATCTCCGGGCCCGAGCGGGCTGCCATGATATCGATCAAAGTGGCAGAAATCTGCTCATTCCAATGCTTGGCGGATGGCGGCGGCGCTGGCCAGGGGGGCGAGCGGCAGGGCGGCCAGCAGGATGGCGCCGAGCAGCAGCAGGTGCGGGCGTGGCGAGAGGCCGGCCAGCTGGGCGTCGATGGCGGCGACGCCGAAGATCAGGATCGGCACGTAGAGCGGCAGGATCAGCAGCGGGATCAGCACGCCGCCGCGCCGCGCTCCCAGGGTGAGCGCGGCGCCGATCGCGCCGATCAGGCTGAGGCTCGGCGTTCCCAGCGCCATGGCGGCGATCAGCACCGGAAAGGCCGCGGCATCGAGGTTGTAGAGCAGCGCCAGCAGCGGCGCGGCCGCGATCAGCGGCAGGCCGGTGGTGAGCCAATGCGCCAGCACCTTGGCCAGCACCGTAAGGCTGAGCGGGCTCGGCGCCAGGGCCAGCAGCTCCAGCCCGCCGTCCTCGTAATCGGCCAGGAAGAGGCGCTCGAGCGACAGCAGCACGGCGAGCAGCGCGGTCACCCAGATGACCCCGGGCGCGATGCGGGTCAGCAGATTGGGTTCCGGCCCGACGCCGAAAGGGAAGAGCGCCGCGGTCAGCACGAAGAACAGCACCACCAGCCCGGCATCGGAGCGCTGGCGCAGCGCCAGGCGCAGGTCGCGGCCGACGATGCGGGCCAGCGCGCTCATGTCTCCTCGACGTCCGCCGTGGCCGTCTCCCCTGCCTGATGCTTAGCCATGTCGATGCGCCGGGCATCGGGCAGATCGAGCGCGATGTGGGTCGCCGCCACTACCCGGCCGCCGCCCTTGCGGTGCTCGGCCAGCAGCGCGGTGAAACGCGCGATCGAGTCCTGGTCGAGCGCCACCGTCGGCTCGTCGAGCAGCCAGAGCCCGGCCGGCGCGGCGGCGACACGGGCCAGCGCCAGGCGCCGCTTCTGCCCGGCGGACAGCAGGCGACCGGGCAGCTCCGCCAGCGGCGCCAGCCCGAGGCGCTCGAGCGCCGCGTCTGCATTGCCCGCCTCGCCGCCGTGCAGTGCCGCCCAGAAGGCCAGGTTCTCACGCGCCGTCAGCACCGGCTTCACCGCGTCAAGGTGGCTGAGATAGTGCAGGCGCGCGCGGTGCGCCTCGGGGTCCTCGGTGATCGGCCGGCCGTCCCACAGGAGGGCGCCGGCGGCCGGCGGCAGCAGCCCGGCCATGAGCCGCAGCAGGCTCGACTTGCCGCTGCCGTTGGGCCCCGTCAGCAAGAGCGCGCCGCCCGGCGGCAGCGCGAAATCGAGGCCGGCGAAAACCAGGCGCTCGCTGCGGATGCAGGTGAGCCCGCGGCCCTCGAAGAGGCTCATGACCGGCCAGCCGGCTGACGTTGTCGAGATATGTGGGCTGCTGCGATAGCGAGCGCGGCCTCATGTTTCGACCTGGCTTCGCCGAAGCGAAGCTTCGGCTTCGCGCAGGCAGGCAGGCTCAACATGAGGCTCCTCATCCTGAGCCTGCAGCGCTGCGCGTTGCTTTGCGCCGCGCAGTCGAAGGATGAGGCTGCTCCCCATACCCGATTGAGGCTCGAACTGAAACCTTGTGGCGGCGCACGGCCCCTCCTCGCGCGCTGGCGGAAGGGCCCGGATATAACAGATCGGGACCGAGCGGCAAACGCCCGCCACTGCGGCACGAGCTCGTCGAACGGCGGAGGGAAAGGCGGAAAGGTTAGGGCGGCCACCGAGGTCGGGATGGGTGGCCGCCCTAGTAAACCAGCCTATTGGGGGGCAATTTGGAGGAGGCCGGCTGGTAGCCTCCGACAGAGAGGGGAAGTCTCCGTAGCTGTAACTATGGGTGGGGAATGTGTTGGCACTGGGTTCCAATTGCGGCGGAATTGCGGCATTTGCCTAACGCGGTAAAGCCTACGGACCGCCGCTTTTACGCATTGATTCTATGGGCGCTTTTTGCAGCCATCCAGGCCAGGCCGTCAGTCGTACTTGCGCTGGTCGTCGATCACCTTGCCGTCGTTCGGCAGGCTGCCCGGCGGCGCCAGCTCGACCGCACCCTTGAGCTTGCAGACCGCCTGCAGGCTCGCGCCCACCGCCTCGGCCAGGCCCCCCTCCGAACCTTGCGCGCCACCTTCGACTTCGCAGAGCAGGCGCATGGCGTCGCTGTCGCCCGCGCGCGTCACCTCGAGGCGAGCCTTGCCGACCTCGGGATGGCGCTTCACCACCTCGGCCACCTGGGCGGGATGGACGAAGATGCCCTTGACCTTGGTGGTCTGATCGGCGCGGCCGAGCCAGCCCTTGAGCCGCGTGTTGGTACGCCCGCAGGGGCTCTCTCCCGGCAGCACGGCCGAGAGGTCGCCGGTGGCGAAGCGGATCAGGGGATAGCCGGGATTGAGCGTCGTCACCACCACCTCGCCGACCTCGCCGTCGGGCAGCGGATCGCCGGTGCCGGGGCGGACGATCTCGACGATGATCTCCTCGTCCAGGATCATGCCCTCGCGCGCCTCCGACTCGTAGCCGATCAGGCCGAGGTCGGCGGTAGCGTAGCACTGTAGCACGGCGACGCCGCGCTCGGCGTATTCCTGGCGCAAGGACGGGAAAAGCGCGCCACCGGAGACCAGCGCCTTGCTGATGCTGCCGCAGTCGAGGCCCAGCTCGGCCGCCTTGTCGAGCAGCACCTTGAGAAAATCGGGCGTGCCGGTGTAGCCCTGCGGCCGTATGTGCGCGATCGCTGCCGCCTGCTGCTCGCTGTTGCCGACGCCGGCCGGCACCACCGTGCAGCCGAGGGCGCGGGCGCCGTCGTCCAGCATCCAGCCGCCCGGAGTCAGGTGATAGGCAAAGCAGTTGTGCAGAATTTCGCCGGCGCGGAACCCCGCGGCGTGGAGCGCGCGCGCCATGCGCCAGAAGTTGCCGCGTGCGCCCTGCGGCTCGTAGATCGGGCCGGGCGAGACGAAGATGCGCGCCAGTGCGTCCGGCGCCAGCGCGGAGAAGCCGCCGAACGGCGGCGCCTCGCCCTGCAGCGGGATCAGCTCGCTCTTACGCGTGATCGGAAGCTGGGCCAATAGGTCGCGGCTGTCGATCTCCTGCGGCGTCGTGCCGGACAGGATGCGCGCATAGGCCGGCGCGTCCACCATGGCGGCGGCGATCTGTCCCGGCAGCGCGGCCATCAGCGCCGCTTCCCGCACTTCTGGATCGCGCGTCTCGAGATCGTCGTAGAAGGTGTCGGTTGAGGTCATGATTGTGGCCGAAGTGACTCTTTCGGCGCTTCGCGCCAGCCCCCCTCCCTGGCCCTCCCCCTCGAGGGGGGAGGGAATGCATTGGCGGCGGCGGCCGTTTGTTCGCCTCCCCCCTCGAGGGGGAGGTCGGCGCGCAGCGCCGGGAGGGGGGCGTCCGCGAAGCGGACAACGGATAGCTTGCGCGGTTTCATGGTCGAACCGTGATAGGCATGGCATGACAACATTCGACGGCACAGCGCCAGGCGCCAGCGCAGCCTGACTAAGCCAGCCAGCGCTTGCGGCGCTTGTAGTGCTTGACCTCGCGGTAGCTCTTGCGGCCGCCGGCCGAGAGGCCGAGGTAGAACTCCTTGACGTCCTCGTTGTTGCGCAGCGCCGCGGCGTCGCCGTCGAGCACCACCCGGCCGTTCTCCAGGATGTAGCCGTAGGTCGCGTACTTCAGCGCCATGTTGGTGTTCTGCTCGGCCAGCAGGAAGGACACGCCTTCCGCCTGATTGAGCCGCTTCACGGTCTCGAAGATACCCTCGACCAGCTGCGGTGCCAGACCCATCGAGGGCTCGTCGAGCAGGATCATCTTGGGCTGGCTCATCAGGGCACGGCCGATGGCGCACATCTGCTGCTCGCCGCCCGAGGTGTAGCCGGCCTGGCTGCTGCGCCGCTCCTTGAGTCGCGGGAAGTAGCTGTAGACCTTCTCCAGCTCGGCCTCGATGGCAGCGCGGCCGTCCTTGCGGGTGTAGGCCCCGGTCAGCAGGTTCTCCTCGACCGTCAGGTGCTCGAAGCAGTGCCGCCCCTCCATCACCTGGATGACACCGCGGCGCACCAGGTCGTTGGGCGTGAGGCGATCGACCCGCTCGCCGGCGAAGAGGATGCTGCCCTTAGTCACCTCGCCGCGCTCGGCGCGCAGCAGGTTGGAGATGGCCTTGAGCGTGGTCGTCTTGCCGGCGCCGTTGGCGCCGAGCAGCGCCACCACGCCGCCCTCCGGCACCTCCAGGGAGACCCCCTTCAGTACCAGAATCACGTGGTCGTAGATGACCTCGATGTTGTTGACGGTGAGCAGCGCGCCGTTTGCGATCATCGCCGTCCCTATCCATCCCCGCTGCTTGCGCGCAAGCCCCGCGCCACGACCAGCGCGGCGCGTGGCCTGGCGCCACCCGTCACGAAGCGCAGTCGCGCGGCGTGATGTGGTTCTCCTCGGCGTAGGCAGCGGCCGCTTCCTCGATCAGCGGCCGGACCACCTCGCGGATCGGCGGAATCCAGTCGCTGACGAAGGACCACTTGCTGCCGTCCCACTGCTGGATGATCACGGGACCGCTGGTCTCGTGGTCCGCGCAGGACACCTTCACGGGCTGGGTGAAACCGGACATGCCAAGCTCCGCAAGGCGCTCTTCGGTCAGGTTCAGGTTCTCCAGCCCCCAGCGCACCTGCTCGCCGGTCATGGGCTGGTTGCCGAACTCGTTCATGGCGGTGCGGATCGCCTCGACGCCGAACATGGCGTTCACCACGCCGCGATTGTACAGCACCTCGCCGACGTGGTTCCGCTTGGCCCTTTCGAGGTCACCATCGTAGAGGTGCGTGATGATGTCCTGGATCACCGCGTAATCCATGCCGGCGCCGTGGAAGGTGCCGCTCTTGTAGCCGACGGCGCCGTCGCCGGCCGGCACCACGTCGGCTTCGGAGCCGGACCACCAGACGCCGATGAAGCGGTCCATCGGATAGTTGATGGAGGCCGCTTCCTTGACCGCGACCTGGTTCATGACGCCCCAGCCCCACATGAAGATCCAGTCGGGCTTGGCGCGCCGGATCTGCAGCCAGGTGGACTTCTGCTCCTGCCCCGGATGGTCGACGGCCAGCTGATCGAGCTCGAAGCCGAGCTTCGCCGACAGCGCCTCGAGCGTCGGGATCGGCTCCTTGCCGTAGGCCGAGTTGTGATAGATCAGAGCGATCTTCTTGCCCTGGAGGTTCGCTTCGCCGCCTTCCTGCGCGGCGACGTAGCGCACGAAGGCCGAGGCCTGGCTCCAGTAGGTGGTCGGGAAGTTGAAGACCCATTCGAAGACCCGGCCATCGGCCGCGGCCGTCTGGCCATAGCCCATGGACAGGATCGGTATCTTGTCGACCGGCGCCTTCGGAATCAGCTGGTAGGTGATGCCCGTCGAATAGGGGTTGATCAAGGAGGCGCCCGTCGGCCCCTTGTTCTTCAGCTTCTCATAGCACTCGACGCCGAGCTTGGTGTTGTACTCGGTCTCGCATTCCTCGAAGGTGATGGTGACGCCGTTGATCCCGCCATCACGCTTGTTGACCAAGGTATAGTAGTCGTGGAACCCATTGGCCACGGGAATGCCGCTGGGCGCATAGGGCCCGGTGCGATAGACGAGCATCGGAATGAACTGCTCGTTCTGGGCCGCAGCCGGTGCCGCGAGAATCGGCGCGGCCAAGACGGCGGCCCCGACCGCGGCGAGCGAGAGCTTCCTAAGATTCATCACAGTCCTCCCTTTCAACGACTTTCTGTTTCGTCTCAAAGACTTGTCGTTCTGTCGGCTAGCCGGACTTGACGCCGCCATTTACGCCAAGGCTAGCATCCCCGTCCGCCAAGGCCAACCGCGACCCCAGGGGGCCAGCGCCCAGCCCTGATCGATGGGGGGCCTGATCAATCAGTAGGGGAAGGGCCATAGGCGCAGCTTCTCCTTGCCGATCTGCCAGAGGCGCGCGAAGCCGTGTGGCTCGACGATCAGGAAAAAGATGATCAGGCCGCCGAAGATGATCTGCTCGATGTGCTTCTGGAGATCGGTCGGCATCCCCAGGCCGATCAGTGCGGGCGCGTTGGTCAGGAAGATCGGCATGATGGTGATGAAGGCGGCTCCCAGGATCGAGCCCAGGATGCTTCCCAAGCCGCCGATGATGATCATGAACAGCACCTGGAACGAGACGATGATGGCGAAGGCCTCGGTCTCGGCGCTGCCCAGCCAGAGGAAGATGCTGAGCGCGCCGGCGACGCCGCAGTAGAACGAGCTGATGGCAAAGGCCATGAGCTTGGTCTGCAGCGGCCGGATGCCGATGATCTCGGCGGCGATGTCCATGTCGCGGATCGCCATCCAGGCCCGGCCGATGCGACCACGCACCAGGTTCTTGGCGGCCAGGGCGAAAATCGTCAGGAACGTCAGCGCCACCAGGTAGCGCACCTCCGCCGTTGCCTGCGGCCCGGTGATCATGATCCCGAAGACCTGGCGCGGCGGCGCGATGATCGTGCCCGAAGGATTGTAGTTGTAGAACCAGGCCACCTTGTTGAACAGCCAGATGATGAAGAACTGCGCCGCCAGCGTCGCCACCGCCAGGTAGAAGCCCTTGATGCGCAGGCTGGGGATGCCGAAGACGATGCCAACCGCGGCCGCGAAGAAACCGGACAGCACGAAGACCACGAGGATGTTCAGCTCGGGAAAGGCGGTGGTCATCTTGTAGGTGGCATAGGCGCCGACGGCCATGAACGCGCCGGTGCCCAGGCTGAGCTGCCCGGCATAGCCGGTCAGAATGTTGAGCCCGATCGCCGCCAGCGCGAAGACCAGGAACGGGATCAGGACCGCCTGGAGCCAGTACTCGTTGGCGATCCACGGCACCACGCCGAAGGCCAGCACCAGCACGAGGGCGATGAAGACGCGGTCCTGGGCGATCGGGAAGATCGCCTGGTCGGCGGGATAGTTGGTCTTGAACTGCCCGGCCTCACGATAGAGCATCGCGCCCTCCCGTGATCTCGCCGGAAAAGGCAACAGTCCCCATTGTTTCGACCCCCCTCCCTAACCCTCCCCCTCGAGGGGGGAGGGGACTGAATCGGGATGCCGGCGCCCTCTTCACCTCCCCCCTTGAGGGGGAGGTCGGCGCGTAGCGCCGGGAGGGGGGCTTCCGCGAAGCGGACAACACAAAACTGACGTTCATGCCAGTGAGCATCGCACTCATACCCGCTCGATGATGCGTTCGCCGAACAGGCCCTGGGGGCGGAACACCAGGAAGATCATGGCCAACATGTAGGCGAACCAGTTCTCGATCGCCCCGCCGACCAGAGGGCCCCAATAGACCTCGGCGATCTTTTCGCCGACACCGATGATCAGGCCGCCGATGATCGCTCCAGGGACCGAGGTGAAGCCGCCCAGGATCAGCACCGGCAGAGCCTTGAAGGCGATCAGGGAAAGCGAGAACTGCACGCCGCTCTTGGCGCCCCACATGATGCCGGCGACCAGCGCGACCACGCCGGACACCGACCAGACGATGACCCAGATGGTCTTGAGCGGGATGCCGACCGAGAGCGCCGCCTGGTGGTCGTCGGCGACGGCGCGCAGGGCGCGGCCGACGGCAGTGTACTGGAAAAACAACGCGAGGCCCGCGACCAGCGCCGCGGCGATCACCGCAGCCGACAGGTCGAAGGTGTTGAGCAGCATGCCGCTGACTTCGAAGGCGCGGTCCGGAATGCCGACGTCCAGGCGGTAGACATCGCTGCCCCACAGCATCTGCCCGCTGCCTTCGAGCACGAAGTTGAGTCCGATTGTGGCCATGAAGAGGATGATGCCGGCCTGATTGACCAGGGGGCGCAGCATGATCCGTTCGATCCCATAGGCCAGGAGCACCATCACGATCATCGTCAGGATCAGGCCGGCCCAGACCGGCACGCCCCAGCGCAGCAGCCCGACCAGGGTCAAGGCGGCGAACAGCACCAAGGCGCCCTGTGCGAAGTTGAACACGCCGGATGCCTTGAAGATCAGCACGAAGCCCAGCGCCACAAGGGAATACATCACGCCGGTCAGCAGCCCGCCGATTACCACCTCGAGGAGGAAGATCGGCGAATCGGCCATGTCGGCGAAGGGCGCGACGAAGAGAGCGTCG
This sequence comes from Kiloniellales bacterium, assembly GCA_050330055.1. Taxonomy (GTDB): domain Bacteria; phylum Pseudomonadota; class Alphaproteobacteria; order Kiloniellales; family JAKSDN01; genus JBHJOF01. The sequence continues at coordinate 1,175 of JBHJOF010000262.1, read as the reverse complement.
AACAGACTCACCTCAGGCCTCCCGAGCGCGCACTGCTGTCCGGTCAGGGCGACGAGCGTTTGTTGCAAGGCGGCGCTGCAGTGGCCGTAGCGGGCTCTTTGGTGCGACTGAGCCTTGCACCGGCGCCGTGCCTTTTTGGCGCTGCGCGCCAGCCCCCCTCCCGGCGCTGCGCGCCGACCTCCCCCTCGAGGGGGGAGGCGAACAAACGCATGCAGCGGTCTCCACTTCCCCTCCCCCCTTGAGGGGGAGGGCAGGGAGGGGGGCGTCCGCGAAGCGGACAAAGGGATGCTTCTGATCCTTCTTGACCGGGCAGCGGTGCCCGGAGCGTGGCAAAGCAGCCCTCGCCCTTGCGGCACGCTCGCAGCGCCTAGTCATGTGGCACTCCCAGGTAGGCGTCGATCACGTTGCGATCGGCGCGCACCACCTCGGGCGGTCCGTCGGCCAGCTTGCGGCCGTAGTCGAGCACAACGACGCGGTCGGAGATGTCCATCACCACCCCCATGTCATGCTCGATCAGCGCGATGGTGGTGCCGAACTCGTCGTTGACGTCGAGGACGAAGCGGCACATGTCCTCCTTCTCCTCGACGTTCATGCCGGCCATCGGCTCGTCGAGCAGCAGCAGGTCCGGCTCCATGGCCAGCGCGCGGCCGAGCTCGACCCGCTTCTGCAGGCCGTAGGGCAGCTTGCCGACCGGCGTCTTGCGGATCGCCTGGATCTCCAGGAAGTCGATGATCCGTTCGACGAAGGCGCGGTGCTCGATCTCCTCGCGCTGGGCCGGGCCCCAATAGAGCGCCTGCCAGAGGAAGTTACGGTGCATCTTCAGCAGGCGCCCGGTCATGATGTTGTCCAGGGTCGACATCCCCTTGAAGAGGGCGACGTTCTGGAAGGTCCGGGCGATCCCCTGCCGGGCCGCGAGGTAGGGCCGCATCCGCCGGCGCACCTCGCCCTTGTAGGTGATGGTGCCCTCCTGGGGGTGGTAGAAGCCGTTGATGACGTTGAGCATCGAGGTCTTGCCGGCGCCGTTGGGGCCGATGATGGCCCGGATCTCGCCCTTGCGGATGTCGAAGCTGATCGCCTCGAGGGCCTTCGCCCCGCCGAAGCGCAGGCCGACGTCGTCCACCTGGAGGAGCACCTCCCCGAGGCTCCGCCGACCTCCCGGGTTCGCCTGCGACACG
>JBHJOF010000261.1:0-14594 GCA_050330055.1 Kiloniellales bacterium | reverse complement strand
CAGCTCCTGATCATGTTCCTGATCGCCGGCGGCACCGGCCTGGGCGCGACCACGGCGGTGCTGGCTGGCGGCCGCCGCCTGACCGACGCCCGCCACCGCCTGCGCCTCGACCGCCTGGCGCCGGCCACTCATTCGTAAAATGTGTGGTACTTGTTCCGTAAGCTGGGGTCGGATCGTTGGCAGTCTGTAGAGTTCTGCGTTGCGAATCGGCTAGCTTATGGCACAAGCTTATTGATCTCTCCGCGCGATGGAGGACGAGAGGTGGCCGAAGAATACAAAGTGATGCGTGACTGTTTCATGTGCCGGAGGAAGTTTCAGATGGGGCCGCACTGCTACGAAGGGCGGTTCATTCCGCAATGGGGAATAGAGGTTTGTAACTACTGCTACAAAGGCAACTGGGATGGGATTGTATTGGAGCATCATCCGCTCCTAGAAGCTCACCTAACGGAGCACGACTTTGATCGTACTAGGAACGAGAAAGGCTGGCTGCGGTGGCCTAGCTAGGTAGCGCAATAACCCTTACCCCCGCTCGCCGCCGTCGGCTGGCGTCTTCCCCGCGATCTCCAGGATCAGCTTGCGCACCAGCGCCTCGACGAAGGCGTCGGACGTTTCGACCGCGAGCGAGAAGGCACCCGGACCGCCGATCACGTCGCGGTTGAAGTGTTCGAGCAGCGGCATGCCCATCGGCCCGCTGAGGCCGCCGCCCCGGAAATTGAGCGCAAGCGCATTGATGACCAAGCCGGCGTCCAGCGCGGTGCTGCGTGCGAAGGGCAAGGGGGCGCCGCCGCGCTGCCCGGCGTCGCCCGAGATGTCGATGATCTTGCGCAGGCCGTTGAAGTCGTTGCTCTCGATCCACTCGAGACAGAACAGGATGGCGTTGCTGATCGAGTTCCAGCCGATGGCTCGGCGCGGCGCCGCGATCAGGCGTTCGCCGAAGGCGCGGGCAGAGGCAGCATCCTCGATCACCATCCAGTCGACGATCGGTTCCATGCTGTCGGAGCCGCCCCACTCCATATGGGCCAGCGCGATGCGGCCGTAGAGCCCGCGCTCGATCGCCCGCAGCACCCGCGGGTCGGCAATCGCCGCGGCAAAGCCGCGCCGCTGAAAGACGAACTCGTCATCCGCGATCGAGCCCGAGCCGTCCGCCGCCAGGCAGAGCTCGACATCGACGTCTGGTTCCGCTGCTGGTCCCTGGGCAGGCTCCTGCGCGGCGCCGGCCAGCGGCAAGACGGCAAACAGCAGGCAGAGCAACAGACAGGGAAGCCGCATGGCCGTGCTACCTCGCTCTCGCGTACGCTGTCGGTCTGTCGGCTGCGAGTGTGCGTTGAGAGCGCTGCGACGCGCAAGCTGCAGGCCATGACAATCGTGTGATGGCCGCCGCTGAGACAGGCCCGATGACGGGCGCTGCTGGCGTGGCGGTGTACGTGCCGCCCGCTGCCGGTCAGACTTGCGGTGATGCTGCCGGCCTAGTTAGGATCCGGGCCAATTGTCCGGCGACCCAGCGGTGGAAGCAGTGGGTCGGCCCGTCCATGGCCGGCGAGAAGGCGCCACCGGAAAAAGCCGGCGAGGCACGGCCGCGCTGCATCCCTTCAACCACGCCGCGGTCTTCCTCGAAGACCTGACGCCACGCGGCTGCGTTGGCGACGCGCCGTGCACGGTAGGCCTCGTCCAACGGCATCTCGCCCACGTAGTAGATCTCGAAGTGCTCGCGGGTGCGGTCGGGGCCGAGCGGCTCGATGCGCACGGCGTAGATGTGGTCGCGGTGAACGCCGAGCAGCAGATTGGGGTAGAGCGCGATGTATTCGGCCTGCTTGTTCCATTCAGTCGGCAAGCCAGGGAAATGAGGAAAGTCCGGTCCCTCGGCGGCCAGCCGTGGGTTGTAGACCCGGCTGCCCTGGCCGGAGAAGCGGTCGTCGAACATGATATTGTAGTGGTCCTCCAGCCGCGAGTAGCTGTTCAGGCCGGGATGCACCCAGGGCAGATGATAGGCCTCGCAATAGTTCTCGACCGCGAGCTTCCAGTTGCACTGGAGCTCGATGGTGAAGCGGGAGTCATCTCCGCCGTGGCGCAGGAGGGCAGGATCGAATGCCGCCCAGCGCGCGGCCAGCGGCGCCACGAACTCATCAAAGGGCGGCGCTGTGCCCGACAGGTCGACGAAGACCTGATCGAACCAGACGGCACTGCGCACCGCACGCAGGCCATGGCGCTGCGGCTGGAAGCCGTCGCAGTGCCGCTGGCCCGGTCCGCCCAGGTGCGGCGTAGCGCGCAGCCGCCCGTCCAAGTCATAGACCCATGAGTGGTAGGGGCAGCGGATGCCCTTGCCCAGCTTGGCGGGCGCCGAGAGCAGCTCCATGCCGCGATGACTGCAGACGTTGTGGAAGACCTTGATCGTGCTTTGATGGTCGCGCAGCAGCAGCAGCGGCAGGCCCATCAGGCTAAGCGGCCGCGCATCGCCGGGTCCGGCGATGCTGGCGCCAGTGCCGATGCAGGTCCAAGTGTGGGCAAGCAGATGGTCGCGCTCAAAGAGGGCATAGTCGGCCGAGGTATAGGCCTGATTAGGCAGGCCGCTGGCCTGCGATATGGGCAGCATGATGGACTGATCGAATCCCGGCTCGAGACCGCCCGCTGCAACCGACGCGACTGGAGATGATACGATCGACAAGGCGCAAACTCCCCTTCTCCCACTACCCGACTGCACGGTCCCGCACCGCCGGCGCGGAGCTATACAACTGAGCTTCGCGCGTTTTGATGTCAGCCTTCGATGGCCAGTTCCTCGCCGAAGATGTAGTTCGTCGGATGCATCCGGAAGCCCTGCACGCGCTCATCGTAGAAAGTGAAGACCGAGCGCCAGATGGGCTGCACGATCGGTCCGTCGTCCTGCATGACTTTTTCGATTTTGGCCATGATCTCGCGCCGTTCTTCGACGTCGAGCGTGGCTTCGGCTCGGCCGAGGAGCTCGTCGAACTCCTTGTTGGAGTAGTCCGACTCGTTCCACGGAACGCCGGAGCGATAGCCCAGTCCGAGAACCATGATCCCGAGCGGCCGGTGGTACCAGATCGTATAGCCGAATGGCACCTTGTCCCAGACGTCCCAGAACTGAGCGCCTGGCATGACGTTGATCTTTACCCTGATGCCGGCCTCCTTCCACTGCTCGACCATGGCCTGCACGGCCGCCGGCTGCCACGACGGGTCGTTCGGGCAGGCTATCTCAAGGTCGAGTCCCTGCGCATGCCCCACCTCGGCCAATAGCGCCTTGGCTCGCTCCACATCGCGACTCATGAAGGGGAGCTTCGCGTACTCGGGATGGATCGGGCAGACGTGATGATGCTCAGCCGGCAGACCCAGACCGCGCAGGGCGACCTCGAGCGTCTTCTCCTGGTCTACCGCGAGCTTGAGCGCGAGACGAACCTTCGGATCGTCGAAGGGCGCCTGTGTCACCTTGCCGCGCACAACCGCCGTCTCGGCCGTCGCTGACTCGTACATCTTTACGTGCGGTAGCGTCTTTAGCGCGTCGAGCTGAGTAACGTCAGCCGCAAACAGGCCATCGACCTGCTTGGAGGCAAGGGCGCCGATGTAGGCCGAGGCGTCATCGCCCAGGTCGATAAAGCTCAGTCTGTCGAGATAAGGCCCCTCTCCCCAATAGTCGCTGCGCGCTGCCAGGACGGATTTGACGCCGATCTCGTGTTCCAGCAACTCGAAGGGACCGGTCCCGTTGGAGCCCGCGCCGAACTCGCCGCCCTCTTCCGGGTCGAGCATCGGGAAGGGACAGTGGAAGAAGTGTTCGGGGACTGCGAGTTGGGGCGCTCTGCCGTTGAGCCGCACCGTGAAGTCGTCGACCCGCTCGATCGCGTTGGCGTCCCACAGGCGCGTCGTCGTCTGGCCGCCCTCCTCGACCTCTTCCAGCATGTAGCTCTTCATGAGCCCGAGCACGGACGAACCGGTCTGGGGGTCGAGCACGTGCTCGATGTTCCAGATGACGTCGTCGGCTGTAAAGTCGCGGCCGTTGTGCCATTTGACGCCCTTGCGGATGTGCAGGGTCCAGGTCTTCAGGTCGTCGCTCGCCTCCCAGTTCTCGAGCAGGTAGGGTCTCGTGACGTTATCGTGTCCCGTCTTCGTAAGGTACTCGCAGACCTGACGAGTGACGTTGCTCTTCTCCGCCCAGTCGAAGGTATGGGGCGTCGTCACCTCCTTGATCCGCATGCCGATGCGCAGGCTGCCGCCCTTCGGCAGCGCCGCCCGGGCGGGCGATGTGAAGGCTTGACCCGTCACCTTGCCGGCAAAGCCATAGGCGGCGGCGGCCGAGAGGCCGAGCAGCGTCGAGGCGCGCAGGAAGTCGCGGCGGCCGATGCGCCCCTCGCCAAAGTCCTCCTTCAGCTTAGGCAGTAGCGGATGTTCCTTGTCGTTGCGGTTCATTGTCGACCTCCCTGCAGTTGAATTCTCGCTTGTGACTTCCGGCGTAGACCGACTGCCGCAGCCGCCATCTGCCACTGCGGCAAGGCCCTTTCCTTCACTTTCACTTATTATTTGTGGTGGGTTTAGGCCGGTAAACTCGACAAATGCTCATGCAACGCATAATCTAGGCGTATGCAAAGCCTGCGCAGCCGCCTGCCGCCGCTCAGCAGCCTGCTGGCCTTCGAAGCGGCCGCCCGGCATCTCAGCTTTACCCTGGCGGCCAGCGAGCTGGGGGTGAGTCAGGCTGCGGTCAGCCGTCAGGTCAGGGCACTGGAGGACCACCTCGGCACTCCGCTGTTCCGGCGCTTGCATCGGGCCGTGCGCCTGACCGAGGCTGGCGAGCGGCTGCACACAACGCTGGCCATGAGCCTGCGTCACATTGCGGAGATGACCGATGCGCTGCGCCGGGCACGCGGTGCCGCGGCGGTCACGGTCTGCACGACCGTCGCCTTCGCCGCCTTCTGGCTGATGCCTCGGATCGGCAAGTTCCGCCAGGCCTGTCCCGGCATCGAAATCAAGCTGGTCGCCACGGAGCATTTCATCGATCTCACTGCCGAGCAGATTGATATGGGGGTACGCTACGGCAACGGCGAATGGACGGACGTCGTGTCGCACCGGCTGTTCGACGACGAGATCTTTCCGATCTGCAGCCCCTCCTACTTGGCGGGCCGTCCGGCGCTGCAGGGAGCCGCCGACCTGGTTGGCGAGACGCTGCTGCACCAAGAGGTACCCGACCTCTCCTGGCTTTCCTGGCAGACTTGGCTGGAGCGCAGCGGAGTCAAGCTCTCACCACGCAAGCAAGGTCCGACTTTCAACAACTATGTGCTGATGATCCAGGCTGCGCAGAGCGGCCAGGGTATAGCGCTCGGCTGGCGCCATCTGGTTGATCACCTGATCGAGGCGGGGACTTTAGTGCGGCCAGTCGCCACCACACTGCGCAGTGACTACGCATTCCATCTGGTGGCGCCACGCGATGCAGAGCTGAGCCCCGAGGTTTCAGTCTTCCGTGACTGGTTTCTCGCCGAAGCGGCCCTTCACGAGTCGACCCTGATGGCGGCATCGCATGCGGCGGCAGCCTCAGATAGACTAACGTGATATGCTCGGCATGAGACAGCCGGCTTGAAACAGGAGCGGAACCAGGCCATGCAGCCGATACGGACGCTTCTCTTCGCTCTCGTGACTGGCGTTCTGGCGCTCGCCGCGCTGCCGGGGCCGGGCCTAGCCGGCGGGGCCGGCGAGCTGCGCATCGGCCTGACTCAGTTCCCCTCGACGCTCAATCCCAACATCGACTCCATGCTGGCCAAGAGCTACGTGCTGGCCATGACGCGGCGGCCGGTCACCACCTACGACCACGACTGGCAGCTGATCTGCATGCTCTGCCTCGAGCTGCCGTCGATCGAGCAGGGTACGGCGGTGCCGGAGCCGCTGCCCGAGGGCGGCCAGGGCATCGCCACGAAGTATGCGCTGCAGCCGGACGCGACCTGGGGCGACGGCACGCCGGTCACCACCGAGGACGTGCTCTTCACCTGGGAGGTCGGCCGCCATCCGCAGTCGGGCGTCAGCAACTTCGAGCTCTACAAGCGGATCCTCGGCATCGACGTGATCGACGACAAGACCTTCGTCGTGCACTCAGACCGCATCACCTTCCAGTACGCCTCGATGGGCGACTTCGACCTGCTGCCGGCGCATATCGAGCGGCCGATCTTCGAGGCCAACCCGGCCGAGTACCGCAACCGCACCGCCTACGACAGCGACCCGACCAATCCGGGGCTCTATTTCGGCCCCTATCGCATCGTCCAGGTGGAGAGCGGGTCCCACGTCGTGCTGGCGCCCAATCCCACCTGGTACGGCCCGGCGCCGGCCTTCGAGCGCATCACCGTGCGGGTGATCGAGAACACGGCGGCGCTGGAGGCCAACCTGCTGTCCGGTGCCATCGACATGGTAGCGGGCGAGCTGGGTCTTACCCTCGACCAGGCGATCGCCTTCGAGAAGCGGCACGGCAACCGCTTCACCGTGCTCTACAAGGCCGGGCTGATCTACGAGCACATCGACATGAACCTGGACAACCCGATCCTGCAGGACAAGCAGGTGCGCCACGCGCTGATCCACGGCATCGACCGCGAGGCGGTGAGCCGGCAGCTCTTCGAAGGCCGCCAGCCGGTGGCGCAAAGCTCGGTCAGCCCGCTCGACTGGGTCCACGAGCCCGACGTGCCGCACTATCCCTATGACCCCGACCGGGCCGCCGCCCTGCTCGACGCCGCCGGCTGGAGCGACATCCGTCAGGGCATCCGCCACAACGCGGCCGGCGAGCCCCTGATGCTGGAGTTCGGCACCACCGCCGGCAACCGCTCGCGCGAACTGGTGCAGCAGGTGCTGCAGAGCCAGTGGCGCCAGCTCGGCATCGACGTGCGCATCAAGAACCAGCCGGCCCGCGTGTTCTTCGGCGAGACCATGAAGAAGCGCCTGTTCAGCGGGCTTGCCATGTACGCCTGGCTCTCGTCGCCGGAGAACGTGCCGCGCACCACGCTGCACTCCGAGCAGATCCCGAGCGAGGCCAACGCCTGGGGCGGGCAGAACACGCCGGGCTTCAGGAACGCCGAGATGGACGGGCTGATCGACGTCATCGAGATCGAGCTCGACCGGGCGGAGCGCAAGCTGCTGTGGTCGCGCTTGCAGCAGATCTACGCCGAGGAGCTGCCGGTGATCCCGCTCTACTGGCGCGCCGAGCCTTACGTGCTGCCGAAGTGGCTGAATGGCGTGCGCCCGACCGGCCACCAGTTCCCCACCACCCTCTGGGTCGAGGAATGGCGGCGCGAAGGCGGATAGAATCTCTGCGTTGCCCCTGTTGTATTAGTGCGATCGAGGTGAGTGATATTGACGAATGTTGTCATGGTAGCGCCTGACCCGACACCCGCTAGTAGCTGATGACGCATAGCTCTTTTGTTGTCCGCTGCGCGGACGCCCCCCACCCTCCCCCTCCCCCTCAAGGGGGGAGGGGAAAAGCCGGCAGACGCAGCGCCCTATTCACCTCCCCCCTTGAGGGGGAGGTCGGCGCGCAGCGCCGGGAGGGGGGCCCAGGGACCACGGGGCGCGAAGCGCCGATAGGGAATGACAAAGATAGCGGCTGCCTGAATCTTGCAAGAAGAAGCAAGAGAGCGGTCCGCGCGGCACCAGGCGCATGACCCGCTACATCGTCCAGCGCCTCATCGAATCGGTCGTCGTGCTGGCGCTGATGTCGTTCCTGATCTATCTGCTGATCGGGCTGATGCCGGGCGATCCGATCGACCTCATGATCAGCGCCAATCCGAACCTGACGCCGCAAGATGCGGCGCGGCTGCGCGCGCTGCACGGGCTCGACCAGCCGATCACCACGCGCTACCTCAACTGGCTGACGGCGGCGCTCGGCGGCGACCTGGGCTATTCGCGGCTCTTCGCCCGCCCGGTCATGGACGTTCTGCTGCCGCGCCTCGGCAACACCGTGCTGCTGATGGGCGTCAGCTTTGTGCTCGCGCTCGCCCTGGCGATCCCGCTCGGCATCCTGGCGGCGCTGAAGCCGCGCTCGCTGATCGACAACGCGATCAATCTGACGGCTTTCGCCGGCATCTCGGTGCCGCCCTTCTGGCTCGCCATCCTGCTGATCATCCTCTTCGCGGTCATGCTGGCCTGGCTGCCGGCCGGCGGCATGGGCGAAGGCGGGCCGGCGGAGCAGGCGCGCTACCTGGTGCTGCCGGTGCTGACCCTGACGCTCGCCACAGTGGGCGGCATCGTCCGCTTCGTGCGCGCCGCGATGATGGAGGCTCTGCGCCAGGACTACGTGCGCACGGCGCGCGCCAAGGGACTCTCCGAGCGACAGACCGTGCTCGGCCACGTGCTGCGCAACGCCATGATCCCGGTGGTGACCATCCTGGCGCTGAACTTCGGCGCGCTCTTCTCGGGCGCGCTGATCACCGAGACCATGTTCGGCTGGCTCGGCATGGGCAAGACCATCTACGACGCCATCATGGGCAACGACTTCAACCTGGCCATGGTCGGACTCCTGCTGGCGACCGTGACCACCCTGCTGGCCAACCTGCTGGCCGACCTGGCCTATGCCTGGCTCGACCCGAGGATCAGTTACGGATGACCCGGGGATGACCGGGGGGATGACCGGGGGGATGAGCGGCGGATGAGCGAGCGCTTCGACCTGGCTGCCGGGGCCGCCTACGCCAAGGGGCCGCCACTCAGCGTGCGGGCGATCCTCTGGCGTCGCTTCCTGGCGCACCAGCTTGCGGTGGCGAGCGCGCTGCTGCTGCTCGTGCTGGCGTTGGCGGCCGTCGCGGCACCCCTGATCGAGGCGGCCATGGGGCTCGACGCCAACAAGGTCGACCTGCTCGGCCGCTTCGCGCCGCCCTCGGCCGAGCATCCGCTCGGCACCGACGAGCTCGGCCGCGACCTGCTGCTGCGCCTGCTCTACGGTGGGCGGGTGTCGCTCCTGGTCGGCATCGTGGCGGCGCTCTGCGCCGCGGTGATCGGCACCGCCATCGGCCTGCTCGCCGGCTACTACGGCGGCACGCTCGACGCGCTGCTGATGCGTTTCGCCGACGGCGTCATCGCCCTGCCGCTGCTGCCGCTGCTGATCGTTCTGGCGGCGGTCGATCTCACCAAGCTCGGCCTGCCCGCGGCCGTCGCCCAGTCGGAAGACGCCAGCCTCTACCGAATCGTGGTGCTGATCGCGCTGGTCGGCTGGACCACGGTGGCACGCCTGGTGCGCGGCGCCACGCTCAGCCTCAAGACACGCGAGTTCGTGCGCGCCGCCGAGGCCATGGGCGCCGGCGCCGGGCGCATCATGATGGTGCACATCCTGCCCAACGCGGTCTCGCCGATCATCGTCGCCACCACGCTCTCGGTCGGCAACGTGATCCTGCTGGAATCGGTGCTGAGCTTCCTCGGCCTCGGCATCCAGCCGCCGATCGCGTCCTGGGGCAACATGCTGACCAACGCCCAGGAGCTGATCTGGTCGGCCCCGGCGCTCGCGGTCTATCCGGGCCTCTTGATCTTCGTCACGGTGATCGCCTTCAACTTCCTCGGCGACGGCCTGCAGGACGCCCTAGACCCCCGGGCGATTCAGTAGCGTGCCGTCACTCAGGCACGGCGCGGCAGCGCCGTCTCGACCAGCCGCGCCCAGTAGCTGGCGCCGATCACCGCCGCCTCGTCGTTGAAGTCGTAGTGCGCGCTGTGCAGGGCGCAGCCGCCCGGCGAGTCCCTGCCGCCGTTGCCGAGCCAGATGTAGCAGCCCGGCTTGTGCTGCAGCATGAAGGCGAAGTCCTCGGCGCCCATCAATGGCGGCGCCTCCTCCTGCACCCGCTCGCGGCCGACCACGTCGGCCGCCACCTGGGCGCAGAGCGCGGTGGCCGCCGTCTCGTTGACCGTCGGCGGATAACCGCGCATGTAGGTGACCTCGGCCCGGGCGCCATGGGCCTCGGCAACGCCGCGGGCGACGCGGCCGAGTTCCGCCTCGAGCCGGTCGCGGACCGCGTCGGTCAGGGCGCGCGTGGTGCCGCGCAGGACCACCTTGTCCGGGAGCACGTTCCAGGTGTCGCCGCCCTGGATCTGAGTCACGCTGACCACCGCCGCCTCCAGGGGATCGGTGCCGCGCGAGACGATGGTCTGCAGCGCGGTCACGATCTGCGCCGCCACTACTACCGAGTCGATCCCCAGGTGCGGAAAGGCGGCGTGCACGCCCTTGCCGGTGACAGTGATCTCGAAGCCGTCGGAGGCCGCCATGGCCGGGCCATTGCGCAGCGCCACCTGGCCCAGCGGCACGCCCGGCAGGTTGTGCAGGCCGTAGACCGCCTCGACCGGGAAGCGCTCGAACAGGCCCTCCTTGATCATGGCCTCGGCGGCCGCCCTCCATCTCCTCGGCCGGCTGGAAGATGAAGACCGCGGTGCCGTCGAAGTTGCGCGTCTCGGCCAGGTACCTGGCGGCGCCCAGCAGCATGGCGGTGTGGCCATCGTGGCCGCAGGCGTGCATGCGGCCGGAGTTCTCGGAGCGGTGGCCGAAGTCGTTCAGTTCCTGGATCGGCAGAGCGTCCATGTCGGCGCGCAGGCCGATCGCCCGGCCGCTGTCGCTCTGCCCCCTGAGGACGCCGACCACGCCGGTCTTGGCCAGGCCGCGATGCACCTCGATCCCCCATTCGCCGAGCCGCTCGGCGACGAAGTCGGCGGTCCGCCGCTCCTCGAAGGCGAGCTCGGGATGGCTGTGGATCCGGCGCCGCCAGGCGGTGATCTCGTCGTGGAACTCGGCGATGCGGTTGATGACGGGCATGGGCGTCCCCTCCCCTTTTCCCCCGGGCGATGCGGCCGGAACCACCGACCCTAGCGCCGCCCTGCCGCTCGTTCAACGCGCCCCAGAAATGGGGTCAGACCCCTTTATTGCTAGTGCGACATGAAGACGGGCACGGTCATGTGCTCGAGGATGGTCCGGGTGACGCCGCCCAGCACCAGCTGGCGCAGGCGGGCGTGGCCGTAGGCTCCCATGACCAGGAGGTCGATGCTCTCGTCGGCCAGGCGAGACAGGATCGCCTCGCCGATCGAGATGTCCTCGACCTGGCTTTGCTGCACCTCGGCCTTGACGCCGTGGCGCGCCAGATGCAGCGCGATGTCGGCGCCCGGCTCCTCGCCGTGCCGGCCGCGCCGCGGGTTGACCACCATGACGACGACCTGCGATGCCGCCTCGAGCAGCGGCATGGCGTCGGCGACGGCGCGTGCCGCCTCGCGCCCGGCGTCCCAGGCGATCATGATGCGCTCGCCGAGCGGCGGCCTGGCGCCGATGTAAGGAACCATGAGCGCCGGCCGGCCGGAGCCGAGGATCACGCTCTCCATCATGCCGCGCTCCGGCGACAGCGGATCGTCCGGGTCATGCTGGCCCAGCACCGCGAGATCGGCGTAGCGCAGGTGCAGCGCGACGACGTCGGCAACCTCCACGTCGTGGCACTGCACGATCCGGGACTCGTGCTGGATGCCGGCGCGCTCGCAGGCCTGGCGGAAGGCGGCGACCGCCTTCTCGGCCATCTCCTTGGCGCGCCTTTCCTGCATCTGCAGCACCTCGACCGGCAGGGCGCCAGCCATGTATCCGGGCAGCGAGGGCGCACCCGTGAGATAGACCCCGGTCACATGCGCCTGGTAGCGCTGGGCCAGCGCGACCGCCGCGTCGACCCGGCCGGCGCAGGCGCGCGCAGCGTCCAAATGAACCAGGATGTCCCGATAGGCCATGCACTCCTCCCCAAATCCGCTGCTTCTGTTCCCGGCAATCAGACTGCCAGTACGGGTCCGGGGCATTGACGTGGGTCAATGCCTTGCCCGCGGAGGCAAAACGCACTGTCACCGGTTTCGTTCCAGGTCAGCCCGCAGGCCTTACGCCAGGGCTCGCACCGGCATGCGGATCGGGCCCTCGGCCAGCTTATGTACGAACTGATGGACATAGGGATCGTCGCAGGCCTCGAGCGCGGCCACCGGTCCGCTCCAGATAATACGGCCGTCGTGGAGCATGGCGGCGCGCTCGCCGATGCGCCGCGCCGTCGCCATGTCGCTGGTGATCGAGATCGCCGTGGTCCGCTCGCCCCGCATGAGGTCGACGATCAGATCACTGATGCGGTTGCTCATGATCGGATCGAGGCCGGCCGTCGGCTCGTCGAGGAAGACGATCTCCGGCTCGCTGGCAATCGCACGCGCGATGCCGACCCGCTTCTGCATGCCGCCCGAAAGTTCGGCCGGGTAGAGATCGGCGACCTCGGCGCGCAGGCCGACGGCGCGCAGCTTTTCGACCGCAATCTGCCGCGCCTCCGCGCGCTCCATGTGACGATGGCTGAGCAGCTTGAAGGCGATGTTCTCCCAGACCGGCAGGCTGTCGAACAGGCCGCCCTGCTGGAACAGCATGCTGAAGCGGTCCATGAAGGCGGCGCGTTCGGCGCCGCCGAGCGCGACGGTGTCCTGGCCGTCGACCTCGATGCGGCCGCGGTCGGGATGGACGATGCCGAGAATGCACTTCAGCAGCAGCGTCTTGCCGCTGCCGGATGTGCCGAACAGCACCAGGGACTCGCCCGGCGCCACCTCCAGCTCGACGTCCTTCAGCACCTGGTTGTCGCCGAAGGCCTTGGCGACATGGTTGAGGTGTATCTTTGCAGGCTGGACCATGCTCAGGCGAACCCGTCTCTCACGTCTCGTGCTCGGAACGGCGCCGAGAGTGACGGATCGCCGCAGACGAAACAAGTGGAAGCAAGCGCCGTCGCCTGACCTACCAGGCCGCTTCCAGGTGAAAGAGCTCGTGCGGGTTGACCGGCTGGGTCACGGTGATGCGATAGCGCAGCAGCAGCGGCCAGCTATCCGAGAAGTAAGTCACCGCCTTGCCCTTGGAGACCATGTCGGGGAGGCTCGGCACCTTGATCCAGACGTCCCGGGTCCATTCGCACTCGACCGTCAGCGCGAGCGGCAGGCCGCCGTGTCGGCCGTCGGGCGAATAGCTGTTGAACACGCTGAACAGGCGCCGGGTCGAGAGCGCGGTGACGCCGCGCTTGCTCGGCTGCAGGTCGCTACCCTTTCCGCGAAACGGCAAGGCCACGCCGAACTCGGCCTCGAGCCGCTGGGCGAAGCGCGCGCGGAAGGACTCGGCTGTGGCGCAGGCCTCGACCACGATGCCGGAATGGGGTGCCGGATCGGCCAGAGTGGCATAGGGCAGGAACAGCGGACTCGTCGGCACGTTCTCGGGCTGCGGCAGGACGCGCGGCTCGTGGCTGACCGCCGGGCGCTGCTGGCTGACCCGGGCGTGATCCTCGATCAGCGCGCGCGGGGCGTGGCTGACGTGCGGCTTGAAGGCGCGATAGACCTCAAGCGGCGTCGCCCCGTAAGCCTGGATGAAGGCCGGCAAGACGCGATGCCCGCTGTCGCTCGGCGCCTCGATGATGCCGAGCGACGAGCCGGCAACCTCGAAGCCGACATCGACGAACAGCAGCAGGCCGCCGTCCTTCAGGCTGATCTCACAGACCGGCTCGAAGTCGGCGCTCTGCGGTTGCCACACCTCGAAGGCCGGCGGTAGGCCCTCCGGCTGGACAACGGCGTTCTGCGGCATGGCTTTGCGTCTCCACGATAAACGGCGGCGCTCTCCCTTCCGGTCGAAAGGGCCGCCCCCGTCGCGCATATAAACGCGTGCCATCGGCTTGCCGGTGCTATTCGTCACACTCTTGGCCAAAACCCCTTCGTATGCATACGGAGGAGGCTAGGCACCTGGCAATAGATAAGGTCCGGCCTGCTTAGCCGTCAATCGCGGTCGCGGCGCGGTCGATCCCGGAATTGCCCGAATCGCCGCCGCCTAGTCGGCGCCCTGTGGCAGAAAACGCTCCGCCAGGCTCCAGTCGTGCTGCGGGAAGCGCCGGCACAGAATGGCGCAAAACCTGGCGGCAGAGGACGCGCGCAGGACGATCAGGCGGCGTGGCGCGCCGTCGCAACGGACCACGTACTCGCGAGCGTCGCTTGGCATCGTTCCCTCCTAAATCACCTTTGTGGTGAATCGGACAGCAAGTCTCGGCCTAAATTTGTCACAAGGCTGTAACCGGCGTCACACTTCGGTCAGGCACCGGCCTCGGCTTTCGCTGCGGCGATTCCGCCGAGACGGGCATCGTTCAGAGCGAGCGGGTCGCCGCTTGGCCCGGGCCGGTCAGACGCCCCTCCTCGACCGCGTGGCAGGCGACCGCGCCGCCGCCCTCCGGCAGCGCGAGGCTCTTGGGCGCCTCGCGGCGGCAGCGCTCCTCGACAAAGGGGCAGCGCGGGTGGAAGTGGCAGCCGCCGGGCGGCGCGATCGGGTTCGGCACCTCGCCGGCCACCGGGATGCGCCGCCGGCCTGTCAGCTCCAGGTCGGGAATGGCGTCGAGCAGCATGCGGGTATAGGGGTGGTGGGGCTTGCGGAACAGGCGCCGCGCCGGACCCCACTCGACCAGCCGCCCCAGGTACATGACGCCGACGAAGTCGGAGATGTGATAGACCACCGCCAGGTCGTGGCTGATGAAGAGGTAGGTCAGTCCGAACTCGCGCTGCAGGTCCTTCATCAGGTTGAGGATCTGCGCCTGCACCGAGACGTCGAGCGCCGAGGTCGGCTCGTCGCAGACCAGGAA
>JBHJOF010000260.1:0-5241 GCA_050330055.1 Kiloniellales bacterium | reverse complement strand
GGTAGGTCTGGTTGATCTCGATCCTGACGACGCCCTTCTGCACCACGTCGAAGAGCTCCTGGGCGCAGGCCACCAGGTCCGGCCGCTTGGCGTTGTAGGTCATGAGCGTCGGCCGGGTGACGTAGAGCGAGCCCTTGGCGGCCAGCTTGCCCAGGTCGAAGGGCGGCACCGGTCCCGAGGAGCTGCCGAACAGCACCATCAGGCCGCGCGGCGCCAGACAGTCGAGCGAGCCTTCGAAGGTGTCCTTGCCGACCGAATCGTAGACCACGTGCACGCCGGCGCCGCCGGTCAGCTCCTTGACCCGCTCGACGAAGTTCTCCGTGCGATAGTTGATGACGTGGTGGCAGCCGTGCTCGCGCGCCAGCTCCGCCTTGGCGTCGCTGCCGACCGTGCCGATCGTCGTGGCGCCCAGGTGTTTCAGCCACTGGCAGGCGATCAGGCCGACGCCGCCGGCCGCGGCGTGGAACAGCACCCAGTCGTCCTTGCGCACCTGGAAGGTGCGGCGCAGCAGGTACTGCACGGTCATGCCCTGCAGCATCATGGCGGCGGCCTGGCGGTCGGAGATCGCCGCCGGCAGCTTGACCAGGCGGTGCGCCGGCATCAGCCGCACTTCGGCATAGGCGCCCGGCGGCACGTCGGCATAGGCGGCCCGGTCGCCGACCGCCACCTCGGTGACGCCGGGCCCGACGGCCTCGACCACGCCGGCCCCTTCCATGCCGATCACCGCCGGATAGGCCGGCAGGGGATAGAGGCCGGTGCGGTGATAGACGTCGATGTAGTTGAGGCCGATCGCCGACTGCTTCAGGCGAACCTCGCCGGCGGTGGGCTGGCCGACCGTGACCTCCTCGAAGCGCATCGCTTCGGGGCCGCCGGGGCGGTGGATGCGAATGGCGCGGGGCATCAGCTCAGGTGCTCCTTGAAGAAAGTGAGGCTTCGTTGGTTGGCGAGGTCGGCCGCGGCCTGGTCGTAGTGCTCGCCGCCGATGCGCGCGAAGGCGTGGTCCTGGCCTTCGTAAACGTGCAGGGTGACCTTGGGGTGGCCTTTCAGTCCGGCCTTGATCCTGGCCTGCGCCTCGGGCGGCACGAACTGGTCCTTGCTGGCCATGTGCAGCAGGGTCGGTTTGGTGATGTTCTTGGCTTCGCCGAGCAGTTCGTCGAGGCCGACGCCGTAGTAGGAGACGTTGCAGTCGGCGTCCGAGCGCGTCGCCATCAGGAACGCGAGCTTGCCGCCCAGGCAGTAGCCGACCGAGCCCGCCTTGCCGTTGCAGGCCTCGTGCTGGCGCAGCGCGGCCAGCGTCGTCTTCATGTCGCCGACGCCCTTGTCGACGTCGAACAGGCCGAACAGCTCGAAGGCGCGTGCCCATTCCTCCTTGCTGCGGTCGGTGATCTGGATGCCGGGCTCGATGCGCCAGAACAGGTCCGGGCAGCAGGCGACATAGCCGGCGCCGGCCAGCCAGTCGCAGATGCCGCGCATCACCGCGTTGACGCCGAATATCTCCTGGGCCACGACGATGCCCGGCGCCGGGATCTTCGCCGGGGCGGCGAGGTAAGCGCCGAAGCTGCCGTCGGGGCCGTCGATCGTGATGTCGGGCATGGCCATTCCCCTCTGCGTGATGACGGCGGGATTTCGCCGCGCACGGCAATCAGGTGGCGAGACTATCGCGCGGGTGGCCGGCTTGTCATCCTTTGCGCAAGGGAGGGGCGTGCAAGGAGTCGCCGGCGCGGTCAGCCGGCCAGCGCGCGCTCGAGCTCAGCGGCGTCGGTTATCGGCAGCGAGCAGACCGGCCCGCGGCAGACGTAGGCGGTGGCGCGGCCGGGCTCCGCCTGCCCCTTGCCGGCCGCCGGGTGATTGTCGGGCAGGGCTGGCAGGCCGGTTTCGTCCGGTGCGACCACCTGCAGCACGCGGTCTGGCAGGCAGACCCGGTAGGCTGCCGCTATCAGGTCCGCGGCGTCGCTCGCCTCGCGTTCGCCGACGATGACGATCTGCACCGCGTGCTGCAGCGTCTCGGCGCCATTTATCAATGTAGAGAGCGGAAAGAAATTGCGCTGCAGCTCACCGGAGAAGGCGCAGACCAGGGCTTCGGCGCGGGCGCGGTAGAGGTCCTTCCCCGTCAGGTAGTAGAGCCGCGCCAGCACGCCGGCCATGGTGCCGTTGCCGGCAGGTGTGGCGCTGTCGTTCGCCGTCTTATTGCGCACGATGAGTTGCTCGCCGTCGGCCGGGCCGAAGAAGTAGCCGTCCGCGGCCGCGGCCCAATAATGCCGGTCGAGCAGCTCGACCCAGGCCTCGGCCTGCGCCAGGTAGGCCTCGTCGCCGGTCGCCTCGTGGAGCGCGAGGGCGGCGTCGCAGAGATTGGCGTAGTCGTCGACGCTGGCCGGGTGCTTGAGCTGGCCGCGGCGCCAGGAATGCAGCAGGCGGCCGTCCCGCGCCATCGTTTCGACAACGAAACGAAAGGCCACCTGGGCGGCCTCCAGCCAGCCCGGCTCGGCGAAGACCGGCGCGGCGCGGGCCAGCGCCGCGATCATCAGGCCGTTCCAGTCGGCCAGTACCTTGTCGTCCCAGCCCGGCCAGACTCGCTTGCTGCGCGCCTCGAGCAACGCGCCGCGCAGGGCCGCCAGCTTGGCCTCGTGCTCGGGATCGCCGAGCTCGGGCCGGGCGGTGCGGTTGAGGATGGTCTTGCCTTCCCAGTTGCCGTCCGGGCGCATGTCGTAGGCCTGCTTGAAGAGCGCGGCGTCATCGCCCAGCAGGCGGTCGATCTCGTCCTCGCTCCAGACGTAGAACCTGCCTTCCTCGCCCTCGCTGTCGGCGTCGAGCGAGGAGGCGAAGGCGCCGCAGGGCGTGCCGCTTTCGTCGCGCGCGGCGATCATCTCGCGCAGGCACCAGTCGACGGTCTCGCGCACGCGCTGTTCGAACAACGGGTTGCCGTTGGCCTGCCAGGCCCAGGTCAGCAGGTCGATGAGCTGCGCATTGTCGTAGAGCATCTTCTCGAAGTGCGGCACCAGCCAGCGCGCGTCGACGGCGTAGCGCGCGAAGCCGCCGCCGAGGTGGTCGTAGATGCCGCCCTGGCACATCTTCACGAGCGTGGTCTCGACCGCGTTGCGGAAGGGCGCGGCGCGGCGCCGTTTCCAGGCGCGCCAGATCTGCTTCAGCAGCACCGGCTGCGGAAACTTGGGCGCCTGGCCGATGCCGCCGTGGAAGGGATCGAACTCGCGCACCAGGCGCTCGGCGATCTCGTCGGCCTGCGCCGTGGCGATCATGCCGCCGCTGCTGTTGCTGGCAAGCTTCTGCAGGGCGTCGGTCAGCGCCTGGACGTTCTGCACCACGGCCTTCGGGTCGCCATGATAGGCCTTGGCAATGCCCTGCAGCACCTGGGGGAAGCCGGGTCGGCCGAAGCGCGGTGCCGGCGGGAAGTAGGTGCCGCCCCAGAAGGGTTCGGCGGCCGGCGTGAGGAACATGGTCAGCGGCCAGCCGCCGTGCTCGCCGAGAAAGGCGAGGGCGGACTGATAGATGGCATCGAGGTCCGGACGCTCTTCGCGGTCGACTTTGATGTTGATGAAGAGCTCGTTCATCAAGGCGGCGATCGATTCGTCCTCGAAGGACTCGTGCGCCATCACGTGGCACCAGTGGCAGGCGGCGTAGCCGATCGACAGCAGGATGGGCTTGTCTTGCTCGCGCGCAGCGGTCAGCGCCTCGTCGCTCCAGGGATACCAGTCGACTGGGTTGTCCTTGTGCTGCAGCAGATAGGGGCTCGACTCACCGGCCAGTCGGTTGGGCGCCGGACGCTTTTGAATGGCAGCCTTGGAGTCGGACATAACGGTCCTTTCTCGGGCGCTGCCGACGCCGCGGTGCATTGCGGTACGCCCCGGCAGGGTCGATTTGCGGAATACGGCGATGCCGTGGGACGCTAGTATCCGGGTCAAATGACAGCGCGCTTGGCCGGCATATGGGCATGGCCCGCGGAACGTCTCAACCCCAAATGCTTTACGGGTTTGCTGCGCGAAACGGCCGGGAGTAAGAGCTCATGAAAATCACCATCGACGTAGACTGCACGCCGGAGGAGGCGCGCGCGTTCCTCGGCCTGCCGGACGTGGCGCCGATGCAGGCCGCGCTGATGGCCGAGGTCGAGAAGCGCATGATCGAAGGCCTGCGGGCGAGCGATCCGGAGACCTTGATGAAGACCTGGCTGCCGGCGGGCATCCAGGGCTGGGAGGCGCTGCAGAAGATGTTCTGGTCGCAGATGGCCGGTGGCGGACGCGGCGCCGGTGGACCGAAGAAGGGTGGACCCGGCGAGTCTTGAACCATGCTTGAATCACTCGAGCAGGCGGGCGAGCAGGCGGGCGAGCGGACGCACGAGGCGGCGGACCGCGCCGCCGACACCATATTCGCGCTGTCCACGGTTCCGGGGCGCTCGGGGGTGGCCGTGGTGCGCCTATCGGGCCCCCAGGCCGGGCCGGCGCTGGAACGGCTGAGCCGCCGCGTCCTGCCGCCGGCGCGGCACGCGACGCTGGCGCGCCTGGCCGATCCGGCCACTGGCGCGCCGATCGACCAGGCGCTGCTGCTGTGGTTCCCCGGTCCAGCCTCCTTCACCGGCGAGGACCTGGCAGAGCTGCATCTGCACGGCGGCAGGGCGGTGCGGGCGGCGGCGCTGGAGGCGCTGGCCCGACTGCCCGGATGCCGCCTGGCCGAGCCGGGCGAGTTCGCACGCCGCGCCTTCGACCACGGCAAGCTCGACCTGGCCGAGGTCGAGGGCCTGGCCGACCTGATCGAGGCCGAGACCGAGGCCCAGCGCCTGCAGGCGCTGCGTCAGATGGGTGGCGCCCTGACCCGCCGGGTCGAAGCCTGGCGCGACCGCCTGCTGGCGGCGCTGGCGCATGTGGAGGCGGAGATCGACTTCGCCGACGAGGATCTGCCGGGCGGCCTGGCCGCGGGCGCGCGGTGCGAGCTGCAGGCGGTGGCCGGCGAGATCGCCGCTGCGCTCAGCGACGGACGCCGCGGCGAGCGCCTGCGGGACGGCCTGCAGATTGCCATCCTGGGCCCGCCAAATGCCGGAAAATCCAGCCTTTTGAATGCCTTGGCCAGGCGCGACGTGGCCATCGTCGCGGCCGCCGCGGGGACCACGCGGGACGTGGTCGAGCTGCACCTGGAGCTGGTCGGCTATCCGGTGACGCTGGCGGACACGGCGGGGCTGCGCGACCTGAGCCCGGTCGAGGGCGATTCCGCCATGGCAGCGATCGAGGCGGAGGG
>JBHJOF010000259.1:0-18462 GCA_050330055.1 Kiloniellales bacterium | reverse complement strand
TGCGGTGCGCGGCGGGCTCAAGCTTTGGGCCTTCTTCGCGCGGCGGCCGGCGCTCTATCGTTTGGCGGCCGGAACGGCCATGCGCCTGCTCGGCGCGCTGGGCCGTCGCCGCGGCCGTTTCGCCCGCCTGCCGCTGGCCGGCGGCTGGACCCGGCACCGCGACTTCCCGGCGCCGCAGGGCCGCAGCTTCCAGCAGCTCTGGGCCGAGCGCCGGGGCGGCGGAGGGCCGCGGTGAGCAGCCCGGATGACCAGGGGCGCGAGCAGGTGCTGGGCGCGCTGCGCCGCGCCATCAGATCGACTCAGTTGCCGGAGCAGCGGCGCGCCGCCGTCGAGGCGCGACTCAAGGGCCATCCGCAGGGCCCGCAGCCGCAGCGCGCGCAACGCCCGCACGTCCAGCAGATTGCGCTCTTCGCCGAGATGGCGCGCGAGGTCCAGGCGACGGTCGCCGAGGTCGCCACGGCGGACCAAGTGCCGCGCGCCATCGCCGACTATCTCAAGAGCGAGAACCTGCCGGCCGCGCTGCGCATCGCGCCGGACCCGGCGCTGAAAGGCTTGCCGTGGGACGGCCAGCCGCTGCTGCAGGTGCAGCCGGGCCGCGCTGAGCCCGGCGACGAGGTGTCGGTCACGCACGCCTTTGCCGGCATCGCCGAGACCGGCACCCTGATGCTGCTGTCCGGCAGCACCGCGGCGACGACGCTGAGCTTCCTGCCCGACAACAACGTCGTCGTGCTGCCGGCCGAGGCCGTGGTCGGCCGCTACGAGGAAGCCTGGGAGCGGCTGCGCGCGCGCTGCGGCGGCGGGTTGTTGCCCCGCACAGTGAACCTCATCACCGGCCCTTCGCGCACCGCCGACATCGAGCAGACCATCCAGCTCGGCGCGCACGGGCCGCGCCGCCTGCACATCGTGATCGTCGGCGGCGCAAGCGCGTGATGGCGGACGAGAAGCGCGGCAGGGGATCGAAGAGCGGCCTCAGCGAGGCGGACAAGGCCTTGTGGCGGCGGATCACCGAAGGCGCGCGGCCACTCTCGGGCCGCATCCCCGCGCCAGCTCGGGAGGGCGAGCCCGTCGAGCGTCCGGCGCGGCCGCCGCGGGCGAGCCGGCTGCCGCGCGCCGAGCCGGTACCGACTCAGCCGAAGAAGCCGCAGCCGCCGGAGCTTGCCGCGGGCCGCATCGCCGGCGTCGCGCGCAGCCAGGCCGAACGGCTGCGGCGCGGCCGCCTGCCGATCGAAGCGCGGCTCGACCTGCACGGCTACAGCCAGGAGCAGGCACATCGCGCGCTGAACGACTTTCTGGCGCGCGCCCAGGACAGAGGCAAGCGCTGCGTCCTGGTGGTCACCGGCAAGGGCACTACGAAGGAGGAGGGCGGCGTGCTGCGCCGCATGGTGCCGCAGTGGCTCAATCAGCCGCCCAATCGCGAGCGCATCCTGGCTTTCGACCAGGCGCAGCCGAAGGACGGCGGCCTGGGCGCGCTCTACGTTCTGCTGAAGCGGCGGCGGTCGAGCTGAGGCGTGCTAATCGACGTAGGTGAACGCCGACCAGGCGGACTTGGCGCCCGATGCCCCGTTGGAGGTCACGGCCCAGACCCGCCAGCGGCCCTGCTTGTTGTCGCCGAAATTGACGCCGTAGCGCGTGATCGCCACGCCGGGCACGACCAGGTACTCCTCGCCGACCTCGCTGCACCACTTGTTCTTCTTGCAGCAAGCGAAGCAGTCGACCTCGACGGTGTAGTCAGCGGCGCCCGGCACCGGGCTCCAGGTCATCACGGTCTGCCGCGGGAAGTGTTCGAGCACGGTGCCGTCGAGGGGCGCAAGCGGCGTCGGCGCTGCCAGCGCCGCGGTCGAGCCGTCCGGCCGCGGCTGCGGCAGAGGCAGGCTGTTGGCCAGGGCGGCGAGATTGGCCGTCTCGACGAGTGGGCCGCTCGCCGGCGCATTGCCGGTGGTCTCCGCCGTGCCGCTGTTGCCGGCTGCGGCCTCGCTCTCCGGTGCGCCGGCCAGCGCGAACATCAAGCGGCGCGCGGTTACGCGCAGGCCGGCCAGCTCGGCGTCGAGCTTCGCAAGCTTCTCTTCCTTATCGGCGGATGGCGTGCGCGAACGAATGATCTCGTTCACCGTGGCGGTGTAGCTCTGGCGATTCTCGGCGATCTTCTTCTCGACGGCGTCGAGCTCCTCGCGATGCGCCGCGACGCGGCCCTCCAGGTAGCTCTTGATCTCGCTCCAGCGCGCCTTGGTTTCGTCCTGCGTCGCCAGCTCGGCGTGCAGGTTGGCCAGCTCGATCTGAGCCGCCAGGCTCCTGCCGGCGGCGACGCCGGGAAAGCGATTGAGGCT
Organism: Kiloniellales bacterium; assembly: GCA_050330055.1. GTDB lineage: Bacteria > Pseudomonadota > Alphaproteobacteria > Kiloniellales > JAKSDN01 > JBHJOF01. The sequence goes on along the minus strand of JBHJOF010000259.1, from coordinate 16,138 downwards.
CTCCGCCTCGGCCCGCGCCAGGGTCACCGCCCGATCGAGCTCTGCCTTGAACTCGGCCAGCTTGCGCTGGTCCAGCATGCGCTCGCGCTCGATCGCGATCGCCCGGTCGGTGCTCTTCTTCATGATCAGGTCGGCGACCAGGAATGTGACGCCGCCGGCGACCAGCAGCCCCAGTATGCAGAGGAAGGCGATCATTCGCCTGGTCTTCGCTTCCTCGCGCCGCGCCGAGCTTGATCGGCGATGCCGTTCGAACTCCCGCTCGCGCAGTGCCAGTTCGCGGCGCAGCGATTCCTCGTCGTGCTGTGCGTTAGACTCCGGCATGGCACCCACGTCCCTGCAACGTTTCCGGTCCTCTCGAAATTTTATCTTAGCATAGCGGCGGCAGTCGCTGCATTCACCTTGGCGTCCTTTGCTTGCATAGCAGCTCCGCGCTGCCGCTGGACCGCACTGCCTGCTGGCCTTGTCCGGGCATCGGAGGTAAACTCGATTTCCGTTAAGCTAGGAGGTCAAGGCCGTGCTCAAGCTCGAAGGCTCCTGCCATTGCGGCGCGGTGAGCTTCACCGTCATGAGCCACACGCCACAGCCCTACATGCACTGCTACTGCTCGATTTGCCGCAAGACCGCGGGCGGCGGCGGCTCGGCTATCAACATCATGGGCCAGGCCGAGACCCTCAAGGTCAAGGGCCGGGCAAATCTGGGCGTTTATCGGGCGATACTTGAGGACGGCGCGCGCTCCCCGGCGCGGCGGCATTTCTGCAAGTCCTGCGGCTCGGCGCTCTTCATCAAGGACCCGAGCTGGCCGCAGTGGGTCTACCCGCACGCCTCGGCGATCGACACGCCGCTGCCGCAGCCCAAGGAGCGCGCCCACATCCTGCTCGATTCCAAGGCGTCCTGGGTGAAGGTGCCGCGCGGCAAGAGCGAGGTCCACTTCGAGGGCTATCCCGACCAGTCGATCGAGGACTGGCACAAGAGCCGCGGGCTCTATCGGGAATGACGCCGTTCGGCCACAAGCTGCGCGAGATCCGCGCCGCGCGCGGGCTGGCGCTGCAGGACATGGCCGCCGGTCTCGGCGTCTCGCCGGCCTACCTCTCGGCCCTCGAGCACGGCCATCGCGGCAAGCCGTCGCGGCGCTTCGTGCACCAGGTCTGCCAGTACCTTGGCATCATCTGGGACGAGGCCGAGGCGCTGCACGCGCTGGCCGAGCGCTCGCATCCGCGCGTCGTGGTCGACACCGCCGGCCTCACGCCCGAAGCCACCGAGCTGGCCAACCTGCTGGCCGCCAGGATCGCTTCGCTGCCGGAGGATACGGTCGCGCGCTGGCTGGCCGAGCTCAAGCGGGCCGGCTGACAAGAGTCACAAACTCGTATCATTATGATTCGAGGAATCGTCACAAGCCATTGGCTTGTGTGATGGAACGCACAGTCATTCGACGTCGGTGTTTCTAGCCTGGCCTGAAGGGGGGGACCGGAGGATCCGCTCACAACAAAGCATCAGGAGGCAGATCAATGTTGCATCACGGCGTAGCGGAACCCCGCGGACAGCGAGCCTGCGATCGCCAGTGCAGGCATCACCCCGATCCACACGGTTACACCAACGGCGAGGCCAACGGCGAAGGCCGCTTCGGGCGCCTGTTCTCGAAGCTTGCGCCCGCCTATCTCGATCCCGCCCATCTGCGCGATCTGGGCAAGAAGGGCGGCATCATGGACAGCGGCGCGATCGTCACGAAAAGCACGACCGTCACGCTCGGCTTCGTCTTTCTCGGCCAGTTCATCGACCACGACATCACCCTGGACGTCACCTCGAGCCTGGAGCGGCGCAACGATCCCTTGGCAACGCGCAACTTCAGGACTCCGGCGCTCGATCTCGACTGTGTCTATGGCAGCGGCCCGGAGGCCTCGCCCTTTCTCTACGACCCCAACCAACCGGCGCCGTTCACCGACAAGATGCTGCTGATCGGACAGGGCGGCATCGATCTGCCGCGCATCGCCGGCAAGGCGATCATCGGCGACCCGCGCAACGACGAGAACCGGGTAATCTCCCAGCTGCAGCTCGCCTTCCTCAAGTTCCACAACGCGGCGGTCCAGTCGCTGGCCGGCACGGTCCCTGACGGCGAGCTGTTCGAGGCGGCGGAGAGGCTGGTGCGCTGGCACTATCAGTGGATCATCCTGACCGAGTTCCTGCCGCGCATGATCGGCCCGGCGCTGACCGACGACATTCTCTGCAACGGGCGTCGCCACTACTGCTTCGAGGGGCGGCCCTTCATCCCAATCGAGTTCTCGGCCGCAGCCTATCGTTTCGGGCACTCGATGGTGCCGAACCGGCTGGCGGCCAATGGCACGCATGGCGACGTCGAGCTGTTCGGGCCCGAGCTCGGCACGGGCTTCACGCCGGTCGCCGACGCCGACGGCACGATCGAATGGTCGCGCTTCTTCGACACCGGCGCAGGCCTGGTCCAGTTCGCCGACAAGCTGGATGGCAAGCTGGCCTCCGATCTGCTCGAGCTCGAGTTCGTGGCCCAAGGCGAGAAGTCGCTGGCGACCCGCAACATGCTGCGCGGCCAGTCCTTCGGCCTGCCGAGCGGCCAGGCGGTAGCAGAGGCCATGGGCGAGATGCCCTTGACGGCCAGCGAGCTCGGCCTCAGCGGTGTGCTCGGCGACTGCACGCCGCTCTGGTTCTACATCCTGAAGGAGGCGGAGCTGCGCACCAACGGCGAGCACCTCGGCCCCGTCGGCGGGCGCATCGTCGGCGAAGTCCTGGTCGGCCTCATGGACTACGACCAGACGTCGCTGCTCTCGGAAGCGCCGAACTGGCAGCCGACCCTGCCGCGGCGCAACGGCACGACGACGGGCCCCTTCACCATCGGCGACCTGCTGCACGTGGCCGGGGTCGCGTGAGGGTGCCAAGTGTGATTCGAATGAGGGAAAGGGCCTCTCCTGCCCCGCTACGACAACTACGCATCGCGTGCAGGAGAGGCTCGCCATCGCCACACTGAAGGCTGTCGTCCCGGCACTTATTGCCGGGACCTATTGCTCTAGCAGCTCAATCGGTTGCTAACGCCATTGGGTTCCGGCGACAAGCCCCGGGACGACAGGTGTGTGTGCATAGGCGTTGCGAGACCGCGGCAGAAGGCCCCTGTCGCGCTACAGGATGAACTTGCTCAGGTCGGCGTTCTTGGCGAGCTCGCCGACGCGCTCGTGGACGTAGTCGGCTTCGATGGTGATGGTCTCGCCGCCGCGGTCGGTGGCGGTGAAGGAGATCTCCTCCAAGAGCTTCTCCATCACGGTGTGCAGGCGGCGCGCGCCGATGTTCTCGACCGAAGAGTTGATCTCCGCCGCCAGGTCGGCCAGCGCGTCGATCGCCTCCTCGGTGAAGCTGAGCGTCACGTCTTCCGTACCGAGCAAGGCCGTGTACTGCACGACGAGGCTGTTCTCCGGCTCGCGCAGGATGCGCTTGAAGTCGTCGCGCGTCAGCGCGCTCAGCTCGACGCGGATCGGCAGGCGGCCCTGCAGCTCGGGCAGCAGGTCGGCCGGCTTGGCGAAATGAAAGGCGCCCGAGGCGATGAAGAGGATGAAGTCGGTCTTCACCGTGCCGTGCTTGGTGGCGACCGTGGTGCCCTCGATCAGCGGCAGCAGGTCGCGCTGCACGCCCTCGCGGCTGACGTCTGCGCCAATGCGCTCGGAGCGCGCGGTGATCTTGTCGATCTCGTCGAGGAACACGATGCCGTTCTGCTCGACCGTGGCGATCGCCTCGGCGGTGATCATCTCGTTGTCGAGCAGCTTGTCGCTCTCCTCGTTGATCAGCAGGTTGAGCGCTTCCTCGACGGGCAGGCGGCGCGTCTTGGTGCGGCCGCCGAAGGCTTTGCCCAGAATGTCGTTCAGGTTGATCATGCCGACCTGTCTGCCGGGCATGCCGGGGATGTCCATGGTCGGCAGGCTGAGGCCACCGCTGTCGGCAAGCTCCAGCTCGATCTCACGGTCGTTCAGCTCGCCGTTGCGCAGGCGGCGGCGGAAGGCGATGCGCGTGTCGTCGCGCGCCGTCTCGCCGACCAGCGCGTCGAGCAGGCGCTCCTCGGCGGCCAGCTCGGCCTTGGCCTTGACCTCCTTGCGCAGGCGCTCGCGGGTCATGTTGATCGAGATCTCGACCAGGTCGCGCACGATCTGCTCGACGTCGCGGCCGACGTAGCCGACCTCGGTGAACTTGGTCGCCTCGATCTTGATGAAGGGCGCCTGCGCCAGCTTGGCCAGGCGGCGCGCGATCTCGGTCTTGCCGACGCCGGTCGGCCCGATCATCAGGATGTTCTTGGGCAGCACCTCGTCGCGCAGCGCCTCGGGCAGCTGCTGCCGGCGCCAGCGGTTGCGCAGCGCGATGGCCACCGCGCGCTTGGCGTCGGCCTGGCCGACGATGTAGCGGTCGAGCTCCGAGACGATCTCGCGCGGGCTGAACGAGCCGGCGCCGTTGAGGCGCTCGGCCTCAGTCCGCTGCGACGCTTTCGAGGACAATTGAGTCATTGGTGTAAACACAGATTCCGGCGGCAATGTGCAGAGCCTTTCGGGCGATGGTTTCGGCGTCCATGTCGTCCCGGTCGATCAGCGCCCGGGCGGCGGCCAGCGCGTAGCTGCCGCCGGAGCCGATGCCGATCAGCCCGTCCTCCGGCTCCAGCACGTCGCCGGTGCCGGTCAGCACCAGCGAGGCCTGGCGGTCGATCACCGCCATCATGGCCTCCAGGCGGCGCAGGTAGCGGTCGGTGCGCCAGTCCTTGGCGAGCTCGACGCAGGCCCGGGTGAGCTGGTCGGGATAGGTCTCCAGCTTGGCCTCGAGCCGCTCGAACAGGGTCATGGCGTCGGCCGTGGCGCCGGCGAAGCCGGCCACGACGCTACCCTTGCCCAGGCGCCGAACCTTCTTGGCATTGGACTTGATGACCGTGTTGCCGAAGCTGACCTGGCCGTCGCCGGCGACCACCGCCAGCCCGCCCTTGCGGACCGAGAGGATGGTCGTGCCGTGCCAGGGGCTGGTGGAGCCGGGGCTGTAGGGGTTGGGGTCCGGGTTGGACATGGCAAGAGAAATGGGCGAAAGCGCCGGGCGCTTCAAGCTCCTTCTGCCTGCCCTGCCGCCAATGCAAGGCTGGCTGCAGGGTTTCGAACCACGGCAATCGGGTGAACTCGATTGCCCTGGGCTGGCCCTGGCGGCGGCTTCCTGCTACAAGGCGCCGTTCCGCGACCGCGAGGCAGAGGAGACGGCCCATGGCGAGAGCCGCCGTCCGCACGATCCAGGGGGGGCGCCAGGCCACGGTCGAGCGCGCCACCAAGGAGACCCGCATCACCGCCAGCGTCCGGCTGGACGGCCAGGGCCACTATGACGTGCACACGGGCATAGGCTTCCTCGACCACATGCTGGAGCAGCTCTCGCGTCACAGCCTGATCGACATCACCCTGCGCGCCGAAGGCGACCTGCACATCGACTTCCACCACACCACCGAGGACACCGGCATCGTGCTCGGCCAGGCCCTGTCCGAGGCGCTGGGCGACCGCAAGGGCATCGTGCGCTATGCCGACGCGCTGATCCCCATGGACGAGACCCTGACCCGGGTGGCGCTGGACGTCTCGAACCGGCCCTACCTGATCTGGAAGGTGGACTTTGCCCGCGACAAGCTGGGCGAGATGGACACGGAGCTGTTCAAGGAGTGGTTCCAGGCCTTCGCCCAGCACGGCGGCCTCACGCTGCATGTGGAAAACCTCTACGGCAGCAACAGCCACCATATCGTGGAGTCCTGCTACAAGGGCCTGGCGCGGGCGCTGCGCCGGGCGATCGAGATCGATCCGCGGGCGGCCGAGGCGGTTCCCTCGACCAAGGGGACGCTCTGATGCCTCGCCACCACGCTGGGGTTCATATCGGGGCCGCCTGCGCGGCTTGAGCCATGACCGTCGCAATCATCGACTATGGCTCGGGCAACCTGCGCTCGGCAGCCAAGGCCCTGGAGCGCGCGCTGCGCGAAGACGGCCAATCGCGTCCCGTGCTGGTGACCGCCGAGGCCGAGCAGGTAGCGCGGGCCGAGGCCATCGTGCTGCCTGGCGTCGGCGCCTTCGGCGACTGCCGCCAGGGCCTGGCTGCGCTCGACGGCATGGAAGCGGCGCTCGAGGACGCGGTGATCAAGCGCGGCCGGCCGTTCCTCGGCATCTGCGTCGGCATGCAGCTCATGGCGGCCTGCGGCTATGAGCATGGCGAGCATCGCGGCCTGGGCTGGATCGACGGCGACGTGGTGGCGCTCGAGCTGGCCGACCCGGGTCTCAAGGTGCCGCACATGGGCTGGAACGAGCTGCAGAAGATCGATCCCGGCCATCCGGTACTGGACGGACTGGGTGCGGGCACGCATGTCTATTTCGTTCACGGCTATCATCTGCGGCTGCGCGATCCGGCCCAGGTGCTGGCGCGCTGCGACTACGGCGGACCGCTTGTCGCGGTGGTCGGCCGCGACAACCTGGTCGGCACGCAGTTCCATCCCGAGAAGAGCCAGGCCGCCGGCCTGCGCCTGCTCGGCAACTTCCTGAGGTGGCGTCCCTGATGACGGAAACGGCAACCCCTACTCCGACGACGCGCGTCGAGCGCCTGAACCAGCTCGCCACGCGTGACCTGCACGAGCTTTGCGACGCGGCCGACGCGGCGATCCTCGACGGCGGCGGCTTCGGCTGGCTCAAGCCGCCGCAGCGCAGCGTGATGGAGACCTACTGGCGCGGCGTGCTGCTGGTGCCCGAGCGCGAGCTCTTCGTCAGCCGGCTCGACGGCACCATCGCCGGCTCGGCCCAGCTGCAGCGCATGCCCAAGAACAACGAGGCGCAGAGCTACGTCGGCCAGCTCTCGACCTTCTTCGTCGCGCCTTGGGCGCGCGGCCATGGCCTGGCGCGCATGCTGGTCGAAGCGGTCGAAAGGGCGGCGCGCTCGGCCGGCCTGCGCGTGCTTAACCTCGACGTCCGCGAGACCCAGGAGCGCGCGATCCGGCTCTACGACCAGCTCGGCTACCAGCGCTACGGCACCCATCCGCACTATGCCTTGGCCGGCGGCCGCTGGGTGACCGGCTTCTATTACTACAAGGACCTGACGGGTGCCGCTTCGGCCTCGGAATGACGCCGACCATGATCCTGTTTCCCGCCATCGACCTGAAGGACGGCGCCGCGGTGCGTCTGCTGCGCGGCGAGATGGGCAGCGCCAGAGTGTTCAATCCCGACCCGGCGGCGCAGGCGCGCGCCTTCGCCGCCGCCGGCTTCTCCTGGCTGCACCTGGTCGATCTGAACGGCGCCTTCGAAGGCAAGCCGGTCAATGCCGAGCCAGTGCGCGCGATTCTGGCCGCGGTCGACCTGCCGGTACAGCTCGGCGGCGGCATCCGCGATCTCGCGACCATCGAGATGTGGCTCGCGGCGGGCGTGCGCCGCGTCATCCTCGGCACCGCCGCGGTCAAGAACCCCGCGCTGGTGCGTGAGGCCTGCCGTGCCTTTCCGGGACGCATCGTGGTCGGCATCGACGCGCGCGCCGGCCAGGTCGCGGTCGAAGGCTGGGCCGAGGAGAGCGCGCTCGACGCGCTGACCCTGGCGCGCGCCTTCGAGGACAGCGGCGTCGCCGCCATCGTCTACACCGACATCGAGCGCGACGGCGCGCTCGCCGGGCCCAACGTGGCGGCGACGGCCGCGCTGGCCGAGGCGATCTCGATTCCCGTCATCGCATCGGGCGGCGTCTCGTCGCTGGATGACCTGGCGGCGCTGCTGGCGGTCTCTGGCCCCAACACCAAAGGGGGCATCGAGGGCGCCATCGTCGGGCGTGCGCTCTACGACGGGCGCATCGATCCCAAGTCGGCGCTGGCTTTGGTCGGCGGCAGCGAGGCCGCTGCGTGCTGAAGGTGCGCATCATCCCCTGCCTCGACGTGAAAGACGGCCGTGTCGTCAAGGGCGTCAACTTCGTCGACCTGGTCGACGCCGGCGATCCGGCAGAGCAGGCCCGGATATACGACGCCGCCGGCGCCGACGAGCTCTGCTTCCTCGACATCACCGCCAGCCACGAGCGCCGCGACATCATTCTCGAGGTGGTGGCGAAGACGGCCGAGGCCTGCTTCATGCCGCTCACTGTCGGCGGCGGCGTGCGCAATCTGGACGACATCCGTCGCCTGCTGCTGGCCGGCGCCGACAAGGTCTCGATCAACACCGCCGCCGTGAAGGACCCGGAGTTCGTGCGCGCCGCGGCGGAGAAGTTCGGCCGCCAGTGCATCGTCGTCGCCGTCGACGGCAAGCGCACAGCGGGTGGATCCTTCGAAGTATTTACCCACGGCGGGCGGGAGCCGACGGGCTTGGACGCAGTCGAGTGGGCGCGCCGCATGGCCGACTGCGGCGCCGGCGAGATCCTGCTGACCTCGATGGACCGCGACGGCACCAAGCTGGGCTACGACATCGCGCTGACCCGGGCGGTGGCCGACGCCGTCACTGTCCCGGTGATCGCTTCGGGCGGCGTCGGCGGCCTGGATCATCTGGTGGCCGGCGTGCGCGAAGGGCATGCCAGCGCGCTGCTCGCCGCCTCGATCTTCCACTTCGGCACCTACTCGATCGCCGAGGCGAAGGCGCATCTGGCCGCCGCCGGCGTGGCGGTGCGTCCAGCGGCCTGAGCCTGTCCGGCAGGCGGCGCGCGGCGGATGACAGGCCAGGCAAATCCTGTTACGGGATCATGACACTGCAACCCGGCGCTCGGGTCTCGAAGGACTGATTGGTGGGGGCACAGCATGGCCCGGGACGACCTGGACGGCAGCCTGCTCGACGCGCTCTATGAGGTGATCGAAAGCCGCCGCGACGGCGACGTGGAAAAATCGCGCACCGCCAAGCTGTTCGCCCGCGGCGTGCCCAAGATCGCCCAGAAGGTCGGCGAGGAGGCGGTCGAGGCGCTGATCGAGGCGGTCGCCGGCAACCGCAAGGCGCTGGCGGCGGAAAGTGCCGATCTGCTCTATCATCTGCTGGTCATGTGGGCGGCCTGCGGCATGAAGCCAGAAGAGGTCTGGGCGATTCTGGACAAGCGCCGGGGCGCGGCCTGGGTTTCCGACGAAGACGACAACTAAACCGCCGCGCCTTGACCGGAGACGCTTCGACGTGCGACCTCTGAAGCGACGCGAGAGGGGATGCGAGGATGAGCGGCAGCGGCGGTTACGATGACGGCAATATTTTCGCGCGCATCCTGCGCGGCGAGATTCCCTGCGACAAGGTCTACGAGGACGACTACGTGCTGGCGTTCCGCGACATCAATCCGCAGACCCCGACCCACGTTCTGATCGTCCCGAAGGGACGCTACGTCTCCTTCGACGACTTCTCGGAAAAGGCAAGCGATGCCGAGATCGCCGGCTTCTTGCGCGCCGCGGGCAGGATCGCGCGCGAACTCGGCCTCGTGGCGCCCGGCTACCGGGTGCTGGCCAACCACGGTCGCGACGCGCACCAGGAGGTGCCGCACTTCCACCTGCACCTCTTCGCCGGCACCGATTTGGGCCGCATGATCAAGCCGCCGCGGAGCTGAGCCGCAGGGCGCCAGACCATGTGGCGCGGATCATGGTTAAGAGGCCGGTAACCAATAGCCCTTAAGACTGGGGTCCATGTGGACCCAATCGATTTGGCGCATTGCGCTTTCCACCGGCCTGGCGGTGGCGGGCGGCCTTTCCCTGGTTGGCGTTCTGGCCAGCCTGCCAGGCCAAGTCCCTGCCCCATCCGAGCCGGAGTCGGTCCTGTCCGGCCCCGGCGCGTCCCGCGATAACGCCGGCCTGCAGGACGGCGCTGCGGCGGCGACCCGGCAGACGCCGGAACTGGCGCACGCCATCGACCGCATCGAGGCCATGCTGGCGGACGCACCCCCGGCCGGTCCGACGGCGGGCCGGACGGAGACGGCACAGGCGGAAGGGCCGTGGTCCGGCACGCCGGCGCCCGACGAGCTGGGGAGCATCGCGCCGGCCGCGGGACGGCCCACGCCGGGCGCCAGCGACGCCGACGTCACGGCCTCCTCGGCGGCAGAGCAGCCGGTCGAGGCCTCACGTGAGAGCGCGACCCCGCAGACGGCCGGGCGGGTGCCCCTCGGCGCCGATGCCGGGGCCGCCTCGGACACCAGCCATTTCGACCTCGGTTCGGACCGGGGCGCGGTCGCCGGGCCCTATATCGCCTCGACGATGCGCGAGGCGGCCCTGCTCGCCGACGCGGCCGCGACGGAGCCGGAGCCGGACGCGAACGAGGCCGCTGCGAAGCCCTCCGCCGCGCGCCAGGCTGCCGCCCCCGCCCTGGGGTCGGAACCGGCGGCCGATCCCGAGGTCATCGGCTTCGTCATCATCGGCAGCTTCCGGCACGACGAGCTCGCGGCTCGCCACGCCGCCAACCACCGTGACTGGCTGCCCCAGATCCTGACCAAGAACCTTGGCGGGACCACGCAGTATCGTGTCGCCATCGGCCCCTTCCGGGCGGCCGACCTCTCCGCCGCCCGGCAGCGCGTCATCGCCAGCGGCATCGCCGACGCCTGGCTGCTGCCGCTCGGCAAGGCGGCTATCGCCACGCCGCTCCAGACTCTCGACATCCTGGGCTGAGCCTCGCTCCGGGCATCCGGCGAGCGGACCCTCGCGCATCGGACGTTGTGCCGGCGTGGGCCGGCCGATCGCACGGGACTCCTGGATCCACCACCGCCAGCGAGACCCCTCGTAGACGCAGAAAACGGGGGCTCCGCAGCGGTCTTTCGGGCCGAGAGCCCAGGATAAGGCATGAGCTGCCAACCTGTTGGATTCTCGCTCTTTTTGGTGAATTATACTATCGATTATGGACATATAAAGGGATTCCAGGCGGGCGCCCGGTGCTGGCCCGCGCCGCAGCCGAGGCCGCCGGCCGGTCTAGCCCGATGTACCCTACAAACAAGCTAGCCAGCCAATCGAAAGGCCGGCGGGGCGCAACAAACCCTTTGCACAGTGCCAATCCCGCGGGCCAGGCCAATTTTTTCGGATGCGCCTCCCCTGCGGTCGCCCGTCGCCGCGGCAGCAGTCGTTCGACGCGGGCGGAAGGTCGGCACTACCACCGTCGCTTGCGGCTACCCGGCTCCGCCTCGGTCTCGAACCGCTGGCCGGGAGGTGCGCGGGGTATCTCCGGCGCCGCGCCGAACCGCCACCGTGTCGGCGGCGTGCGCTGCGGAAAAACGCAAACGAACGGATCCCGACGAAGCTTTCCCGCCTGACCGTCGCGTGCGCCGGTGCCATAAGGTGCCGCTGGCCTGGCGTTCACACCACTGCTTCCTACTGCATCAAGCTTTACGCTGTTCAGCTTACTATCAATTGAAATTATTGGAGTTCTACATCATACGTCTGTCGAAGCGCAAAAAATAGCATCGCTCTAGCAACCACAAAACTCCACTCCTGGCCCGCCTCTGGAAGGCGGGAGAGCCGGTGGAGCTGATCGCAGACCGCTGAGGTTCCGCGCGACGCGCTGGCGGCCCGGGCAGCCGATGCGCGGCCTCCGCGACCCCGAACCGCCACGGCGCGTTTGCTGCTGTGCGCCCGGCAAGGCGCCTTGGGCTCAAGTGGTGGCGCTGTGCGCAGGGCACTGCATGGTCGCCGTGCCGGGCGTGAATTGCTACCGCAAGGCGCTGGAGTCCAGAGCATGATCCGATCCGATTGAATCGGATCATGCTCTATACCTTCTTGATTGGTCGCATTTTCGGACGGCGAACCGGCTTCCACTTCGCCTGACAATGCTCTAGGCGCGCCGCGCTGCCGTCGTCCGCTGTGGCGGTAACGGGCGCGTTCGGGCTAGTCCGCGCTGCCGCCGGCCTGCTTCAGGACGAGCTGCCGGCCGAGCGTGTCCGGCGTCACCGTCTGAATGCCCGCCGGCCGCGGCAGCGGCCGGGCGATGGCCGGACCGGAGACCTGCTGAAAGCCCAGCTCGACGGCGCCGAGCGCCAGGCTCTCGCTCTCGAAGCCATGGCCATAACACTTGAGGCCATGCTCGTTCGCCCCCCGCGCCACCTTTTCGAGCAGGCCCAGCTGCTCGGTCTCGCTGCCATGAAGCTGACCCACGTCGAGGCCGACCGCCAGCACGCCGGCCGGCCGCAGGTGGCGGAAGGCGCGGCGGATCTCGGCGAAGTGGTTCTCGACCCCGTCCAGGCGCAAGAAGATTGCCGGCGCCACGCGCTTGAGCTGCTGCAGGATGTCCGGCAACTGGAAGCTCCAGGACTCGATCGGTGCCCGGAGAATCTCCCACAGCAGACGGCTGCGATGGCTGTCCGCCAGGCCGCGACAGAGCTCGAGCAGGCGGACGCGGCTGCGTTCGGGCTGCAGGCTGGAGAAGTGCAGCGGTGCGGCGAGGATCGCGGGCGATTTCTCCGCCCCGCCGCGCTCGATTTCCTCCAGCACGCGGCGCAGCAGCAGGCGGTCGGCCGCCGCGACGGCATCGCGATCGTCATCTCCCGCGGTCTCCCGCGGCAGCAGGTTCCGGCCGCTCGAATCACGCACGGCGGCCTGGCACAGGTAGACGCCGACCTTGCGGCTGGGCGCGTGCCACAGCGGCAGATAGGCGAAGTCGAGCTGGGGCGGCTCCCCGGGCGCCGCGCCGCTCGCGGCTCGCCCAGGGTCCTGATCGTAGACGAAGGCGAGTTGGCGCTCGGCCTTGCCCTTGAGGTCCCGGACCCAGCCGAGCGTCGCTTCTTCCGAAGTGGCATGGCCGCATCCCTGCGCGTCCGTCCCGGCCGCGTCCAGGGCCTCCTCAAGCTCCTCGAGCTGGCGGACGAGCTGGCGCAGGCGGTCGATCTTGATGACGGGCCCGCCCGCGCCGGGCCGGTCCAGGCCGTCGTCCGCCGGTCCAGTGCCGTTGCCGACGATCTCCTGCAGCCGCTGGTCCAGCCGGCCGGCCAGATCGCTGATCGCCTGCGGGGGCACGGCCCGCCGGCCGGCCGCCACGTCGCTGCAGTGATAGGGCTGCGGCTGCGGCTCGGCCGCCTGGGCGCGGTCGAGCATCGCCATCATGGCCTCCGTGCTCTGCAGGGCTTCACGGGCGACCGCGCCGTTGGCCTGCGTGATCAGCCGTTGCACCCCCAGAGCATCGAGGTTTCTGGCTTCCTCCTCGCCGAGCAGCTTCTCCAGCAGCCGTTCCGACAGCAGGGCGATCTTGACCTGGGCATCAAGCTCCGAGCAGTCGCCGAAGACGATGACGTAGCTGCTCTCGTTGACCCGGGTGAAGAGGTCGTGCGGACTGAGCCGGCGCTTCAGTTCGCCCCTTATGATCTCGTGGATGCGCTGCTCCAGCCTCGGCCAGCGCGCGCCCAGGCGCTCGCGCACTAGGTCGGTGTTCAGCATGTGGACCCGCCCGGCGACGTAGCCCGCCGTGGCGCGCAGCGTGCGGAACTGCCGCAGCCCGGTCTCGAAGGCCTGCCGGTCGCTCACCGGAGCCTTGTCCGCTGTCGAAGTGCCCCCCTCGTCGCACGGCGCTGCCTCTTCCTTGCCGGGGCGCTCACCTTCCGCCTGGGCCGCATCTCCCAGTGCCGTTGCGGCGCGACGCAGGCCCCCCTTGGCCTGCCGCCGCAGACCCAGGATGTCGAAGACCTGGTGCAGATAGTCGCCCGGCCTGTCGCTCACGCGCAATCGCTCCTGCGGTGACTGGTTGTTTGCTGCCCGCGGTCCCGGCCTCCGGCCCGCCGGCACCGATGCTAAGGAGCGGGGCTTAATCTTGCATTAATGGTTGGCCCGCTGCGCAATTCTCTAACCTACAATCCCTTTTGGCGCCGGGCGGGGTTGTTTGCCCGCCTTGATACGTATCACCATTGCCGACGTTGCGCGCATGCAGGCTCAGGCGATGCCCGGGACCGCAGCCTTAAGGCTTCGTAAAGACCGTGTCGGGGAAAAGAACGCCATGAAACTATCGGACCGCTCCAAGCCGTCACCGGGGAAGACCGCCGCCCCGAGCGGAGCGACGAGCGAGGCGCCCGCCCTGGACGGCGCCGCCGCCAGCGGACTGCGCATGAGTCCCCAGAGCCATGCCGCTTCGCGCCGCCGCCGGCGGACGCGGCGCTGGCCATGGCTCGTGCTGGTCCTTGTGATCGCGGCGGGGGCTGGGCTGGGCTGGCATTTCTGGTCCGGCGGCGGGACCGAAGCGCCGGCCGTGCTGACCACGGCGGTGGTACGCGGCGACATCGAAGACGCCACCATGGCGCTCGGCACGCTGCAGCCGCTCGACTACGTCGACGTCGGCGTCCAGGTCTCGGGCCAGTTGCGCGCGCTCTACGTCGACCTCGGCGACGAGGTCGAAGCGGGCGAGCTGCTGGCCGAAATCGATCCGACCATCTACGAGGCGCGGGTCGCGGCGAGCCGCGCCCAGCTCGGCAACCTCAAGGCGCAGATGGCCGACCGCCAGGCCCAACTCCTGCTCGCCCGCCAGCAGCTCGAGCGCCAGACCGCGCTGATGCGCGCCGATGCGACCAGCCAAGATGCGCTGCAAGGCGCGCAGGCGGCGATGACCTCGGCCAGTGCCCAGGTCGAGGCCCTGAAGGCGCAGATCGAGAATGCCGAGTCCGGGCTCGAGGCAGACGAGGCCAATCTCGGCTACAGCCGAATCTACGCCCCCATGTCCGGCACCGTGGTCGAGCAGTCCGCGAAACAGGGCCAGACGCTCAACACCAATCAGCAGGCGCCGATCATCCTGCGCATTGCCGACCTCTCTACCATGACCGTGACCACCCAGGTCTCGGAAGCCGACATCGGCCGGCTCGCGCCCGGCATGCCGGTCTACTTCACCACGCTCGGCCGGCCGGAGCGGCGCTGGGAAAGCCGGCTGCGCAAGATCCTGCCGACGCCCGAGGTGGTGAACAACGTCGTGCTTTACAACGCGCTGTTCGACGTGCCGAACCCGACCGGCGAGCTGATGACCCAGATGACCACGCAGGTCTTCTTCGTCTCGGCTCGCGCGCAGGGCTCGTTGCTCGTGCCGATCGGCGCGCTGCAGGAGGGCGGCGGGCCGAGCGACTTCATGGTGCAGGTGCGCAAGCCGGACGGCACGCTGGAGGAACGTCCGGTGCAGGTCGGCATCATCAATAGGGTGTCGGCCGAGATCCTCGAGGGCCTGGAAGAAGGCGAGCAGGTCGTGATCGGCACCGAGCGGCCGGGCACAAACTACGTGCCCCGCTTCCTGCGCACGCCGCGACTCTCATGAGACCCGTAGCATGAGGCCCCACCACTACACATCTTGGACGGGAAGGGCGCGCCCTTGCCATACGCAATGCTGTCGTCCCGGCACTTGTTGCCGGGACCCATTGGCCTATCCACCTCACGCAGCAGCGCCAATGGGTCCCGGGGACAAGCCCCGGGACGACAGTGGTGTGTACCTAGGCACTGCGAGGCCGCCGTGCGAGATGTGAGACTCTCGTGGGACGAGAGACTGCTGACATGAGCACGCTTGCCATGCGACGCACGCCGCTCATCGCGCTCGAGCAGGTCGTGAAGGTCTACGAGACCGGCGACCTTGCGGTCGAGGTGCTGCACGGCATCTCGCTTACCATCCAGCGTGGCGAGTTCGTCGCCATCATGGGCGCTTCCGGTTCCGGCAAGTCGACACTGATGAACATCCTCGGCTGCCTCGACCGGCCGAGCTCCGGACGCTATCTCTTTCGCGGCGCCGAGGTGGCAAGCCTCGATCCGGACGAGGTCGCGCAGCTGCGGCGCGACAGCTTCGGTTTCATCTTCCAGAGCTTCAACCTGATCAGCACCGCGACCGCGGTCGAGAACATCGAGGTGCCGGCGGTCTATGCCGGGCTGGCGGCGCAGGAGCGCCACGAGCGCGCCGCGGCCCTGCTGACCACGCTCGGCCTCGGCGATCGCCTGGCACACCGGCCGAATCAGCTCTCCGGCGGCCAGCAGCAGCGCGTGGCGATCGCCCGCGCCTTGATGAACGGCGGCCAGGTGATCTTCGCCGACGAGCCGACCGGCTCGCTCGACTCGCGCAGCGGCGCCGAGGTCATGTCCCTGCTGCGCACGCTCAACCGCCAGGGCCACACGGTGGTCCTGATCACGCACGAACGCGAGATCGCCGAGCAGGCCGATCGCCTGATCGAGATCAAGGATGGCCTGGTGGTCGGCGACAGCGGCACGCCGGCCGCCGCCCTGGATTTTGCG
>JBHJOF010000258.1:0-7231 GCA_050330055.1 Kiloniellales bacterium | reverse complement strand
TCATTCCCGCGAAAGCGGGAATCCATGGTTGGGAGCCCCGTCGCTTGCCCTGGACCCCCGCTTTCGCGGGGGTGACAATCGAGGAACTGCCACCAAGACGCTCCTAACTTAGCGCCTATCGGACTTGATCCGGGCATCCAGAGTTTGTTCGCAACATCTCCTGGATTGCCGGGTCAAGCCCGGCCATGACAAACTTGCCAATGACACGGATGAACACGAACAACAACAAACCAAGTCCGTGCAAGGGCGCTATCTATCGCGCATCTCGCTTGGTGGGATGCCATTCTCCATTTGTGTTCATCCGTGTTCATCCGTGTCGAATTTCTTTTGTTGCTTCTCAGTTGTCATGCCCGGACCTGATCCACTGCTGTCCTGTTTAGAGCAAGACGCCAGCTATGTTGCCCGCCTTGTTGAAGCCCCCCTCCCTAACCCTCCCCGTCAAGGGGAAGGGAAAAGTAAGGCGCGGCGGCCCCTTAGTTCGATTCGGGCATCCATCGTGCAGTGGCATCATGGATTGCCGGGTCAGGCCCGGCAATGACATGCGTGTTGAGTTCGGAGCCAACTGTCGAAACCACAGCACTAGTCGCTGCGCTCGCTGACACCGGCCTCCTCGAAGGTCGCCATGCCCTCGTGGCAGGCGCAGGCGGCCTGCAGCAGGAAGACCGCGAGCGTGGCGCCGGAGGCCTCGCCCAGGCGCATGTCGAGGTCGAGCAGCGCCGTGCGGCCGAGGCGCTCCAACAGGCGCCGGTGACCCGCTTCGGCCGAGACGTGGCCGACCAGGCAGTGGTCGATGCTGGCGGGATCGGCCGCGTGCAGCACGGCAGCGGCGGCGGTCGAGGTGAAGCCGTCCAGCAGCACCGGCGTGCGCGCCAGACGCGCCGCCAGGATGGCGCCGGCGATGGCAGCGATCTCGAGCCCGCCGACGCAGCGCAGCACCTCGAAGGGATCGCGCATGGCGCCGCGGTGGCGGGCCACGCCGCGCGACACCACCTCGATCTTGCGCAGCAGCGTGGCGTCGTCGATACCGGTGCCGCGGCCGGTCCAGTCCTCGGCGCGGCCGCCGTAGAGCGCGTGGCAGATCGCCGCCGCGCTGGTGGTGTTGGCGATGCCCATCTCGCCCAGGGAGTAGACGTCGAAGCCCGGCTCGACCGCCATCATGCCGTAGGCCATGGCGCGGGCGCAGTCCTCGTCGCTCATCGCCTCGGCCTCGGTGAAGTCGGCGGTCGGTTCGTCGAGCGCCAGCTCGTAGACGCGCAGCTCGGCCTCGAAGAGGCCGCAGAGTTGGTTCACCGCGGCCCCGCCCTCTATGAAGTTCTGCACCATCTGCGCCGTGACCGCGGCCGGGTAGGCCGAGACGCCCTGCGCCGCGACGCCGTGGTTGCCGGCGAAGACCGCTGTGTGCGGCCGCTCGAGGCGCGGCGGATGGCGGCCCTGCCACGACGCGAGCCACTCCGCCAGCTCCTCCAGGCGGCCGAGCGAGCCCGCCGGCTTGGTCAGCGTCGCCTGGCGGGCGCGCACCGCCGCAGCGGCCTCGCGGTCCGGCCCCGGCAGCTCGCGCAACAGGGCGCGGACCTCGTCGAGCGAGGCGATCGACTCCCGATCGGTCACGATGGCGGCCCCCCTTAAGCGCTGAATCTGGCGGAACTTTTATTGCGCCGCGCACTATGCCGGCAGAGCCGCTGGCCGTCCAGCGCCGGTGCTTCGCCCACAGCTGCCGGCCACTGGCCGCCCGCAAGCTTCTGGCCTATAACCGCCCAGCCGGCACGATGTCCTCAACCGGAGCCTCCGATTCGCAGCGATGTCTCCCCGCGCTTCCCAGCCCGACGCCGCCCTGCGAGCCTGGCTCGACGACCTGAGCGAGGCCGTGGCGCTGCTGACCCGCCTGCCCGCCGGCCGCGTGCGCGTCCCGGAGCCGGCGCGGGCCGTGCGCGCCTATCCGCTGGCCGGCGCCCTGGTTGGGCTGATCGGCGGTTTCGCCTTCTGGCTGGCCGCTGCGCTGGGCCTGCCGCCGCTGGCCGTGGGGCTGGTCGCCGTCGGCGCCACCCTGCTGGCCACCGGCGCCTTACACGAAGACGGCCTGGCCGACGTGGCCGACGGCTTCGGCGGCGCGCGCGAGCGCGACCGCAAGCTCGCCATCATGCGCGATTCGCGGATCGGCAGCTTCGGCGTCATCGCCCTGGTGCTGTCGATCGGCCTGCGTGCCGCGGCGCTCGCCGCCCTGGCTTCGACCGGGGCTTCGACTGGGGCCTCGACTGGGGCCTCGGCCGGCGCGGCGCTCGCCGCCCTGGTCGCCGCCCACGCCTTGGCACGCGCCGTGCTGCCGCCCATCATGGCGCTGCTGCCCCTGGCCCGCGACACGGGCCTGGCCGCGGCCACGGGGCGACCGGACAAGACAGCGGTCTGGACCAGCCTGGCGATCGGCGCCGCAATCGCGGTGATCGCGCTCGATGCCGGCGCGGCCGTGCTCGCCCTGCTGCTGGCGGCCGCAGCGGCCGCCCTGGTCGCGCTCTTGGCCCGGGCGCAGATCGGCGGCTATACAGGCGACGTGCTCGGCGCCGCGGCGCAGGCGGCAGAGGTCGCCGTGCTACTGGGTCTGGCTACACTATGAGCGCAGAATCATGACCGAAGACGCCGTCGTCACCCGTTGGTGGTGGATTCGCCACGCGCCGGTCAATTCGGGCGGCCGCATCTACGGCCAGAACGACATGCCGGCCGACTGCTCCGACCCGGCGCTGTTCCGCCGCCTGGCTACGCTGGTCCCGGCCGAGGCGGTCTGGGTCACCAGCCACCTGCAACGCACCCGGCAGACCGCAGAGGCGATCCTGGCGCATCGTCCGGCCAGTGAGGACGACGAGCGTGAACTCGGCCGCCTGCCGAGCTTTCTCGCCGAGGCCGCACTGGCCGAGCAGCACCTGGGTGACTGGCAGGGCCGCAGCCACGCGGAGCTGCGCGCCCAGCGCGACGGTGCCTGGCACCGCTTCTGGCTGAGCCCGGCGCACGAGGCACCGCCCGGCGGCGAGAGCTTCCAGCAGCTCATCGAGCGGGTCGGCCCGGTCGTCGCCAAGCTCACGCGCGAGCACGCGGGGCGCAACATCGTCGCCGTCACCCACGGCGGCACGATTCGCGCGGCGCTCGCCATCGCGCTCGGGCTCGAGGCCGAGCGGGTGCTGAGCTTCTCGATCGACAACTGCTCGCTCACGCGCATCGACCACATCGCCGGCGCCCCCGGCAGCCACGCCCCCGATCTGACCGAGGCCTGGCGCGTCGCCTGCGTCAACCTGATGGCGCGCGATCCCGACTAGAGCATGATCCGATTGAATCGGATCATGCTCTAGAACTTCTTGATTGGTCGCATTTTCGGACGGCGAACCGGCTTCTATTTCGCCTGAAAATGCTCTAGCCGCAGGCGGCCGCCTTCGGCGCTGTGCTTTGCCGCGCCAGATGGTAGAATCCGCAGCAGGGATGGGGTCGTGGGGAGTCTCGTAGGAGATGCTTGAGAGCCCTTTCATACCGAGGGAGTGCCGTTCATGACTCGCATTGCATCCCGCGCGCTTTCGCGCCGACGCCTCCTGCAGGACGCAACGCTTCTCGTCCTGGCTCCGCTGCTGCTCGCGGCGGCCAACGGGCCGGCGGTCGCCCTGACCGAACCGGAGGACCTGGTCGAGCGCGCGCGTCTTAGCCTGGTCCGGCTGATGTCGCACCGCGATACGCCGGAGCTGAACGACTACATCGGCCGCGCCCATGGCGTCTTCATCGTGCCGTCGCTGATCAAAGGCGGCTTCATCATCGGCGGCAAAGGCGGTGCTGGCGTTATGCTTTTCAAGGGCAGCGACGGCTCGTGGAGCTCGCCCGCCTTCTACACGCTCGCGGCCGGCAGCATCGGCCTGCAGATCGGCGGCCAGGTTTCCGAGGCCGTCTTCACCCTGATGAACGACGGCGCCGTCGACGCCATCCTCAGCAACAATGCCAAGCTGGGCGGCGACCTCAGCGTCGCCATCGGGCCGATCGGCAAGGGCCTCGAGGCCTCGACCACGACCAATCTGAGCGCCGACGTCTATGCCTTCTCGACCGCGGTCGGCGCCTTTGCCGGCGGCGCGCTGGAAGGGGCGGCTTTCATCGACCGCCAGTCCTACAACGACCAGTACTACAACGCCTATGCACCCGCGCGGGCGATCGTGATCGACCGCAAGTTCTACAACGGTCATGCCGATCCGCTGCGCGCGGCGCTGCCATAAGAAGGCCGGTGTAAGCTGGCGCCTCGCGGATTTCCTCATCCTTCGACAAGCTCAGGATGAGGCTTCGACAGGCTCTTGCGACGGATCGCCAAATCTCAAGCACCCTCATACTGAGCCTGTCGAAGTGCGAGGGTGCGTCCCGCAGCCGCCTGGAATCACAACGCCAGGCGCAGCAGGGCGATGCCGGCGACCAGGCCGGCGTTGATCAGGCAGACGACGGCAAAGAGAAAGAGCGCGCGTCGCAGCAGCGCGGTGCCGATCTCTTCGACGCGGTTGAGTCGCAAACCCAATGCACCGCCGAGCGCCGCCTGCGCCCAGAACCTGGATCGCCTCAGATTGGCGAGCGCCAGCCGCGGCTGACTTTGCGGCACGAAGAGCGCCGCGGCGATGATGATCAGGCCGGCCAGCCGGTCGGGCAGATAGGCCACGACGCGATTGCACGCCACAGCCGCCCGGCCATAGGCGCCTGCTTCCTCATCCGCCGGCGCGGCTGTCGCGGCGTGACCGGCGGCCGCTATGTGCAGCGCCTGCTGCAGGAAGAGGCCGGGCAGACCGAAGGCCACGTACCAGAAGGTCGGCGCCACCAGGCCGCCGGCCGCGCGCCCGGCGATTCCGCCGAGCGCGGCCAGCAGAATGCCGCGCCGATCGAGGCGCGCCAGGTCGAGCGTGGCATAGGTGCGCGCAGTCAGGGGCGGCAGGGCGGCACGGGCCAGCTCCAGGCTGCCGCTCTCCAGCGCCTGCAGCACCGCTTGGCCACGGACCCAGGTGCTGCGTTGCGCCAGCAGCGTGACCAGCAGCAGCAGCTCGACGACCCAGCCGAAGGGATAGTGGCGCCGGAAGAGCGTGAGCGCGAGGCCGGCGACGACTGCCAGCAGCAGCACGAAGAGCATGGCGGTCCAGCCGCGCAGCAGACGTGCGCGACGGCTGCGCTCCGGCCGGTCGAGGCGCTGCTCCAGCGCGCGCAGCAGCGCCGCTAGCCCGCGGCGCGGCGCCTGGCCCCAGCGGCCCAGCACGCGGCGGTCGCCGACATAGGCCTCGACGGCGAGTGCGATCAGCAGCAGGAACAGCGGATCGGCCGAGCCGTAGGCGCCGGGCGGGCTATACCAGGTCATGCGGGTTCAGGCGGCGGGGCCAAGGCATGGCCCGCAGTCTCGGCCGCGACTCGCGCGGGCGTCAATCGCGCAAGGGGCGGGACAACGAGCTGTTGGAAATTTGCCTGGCGGTCGGCGGAACCCTATATGTCGCAGGAGAAAGCCGACAGGGAGTCACCCATGCTGCCGTCTTCGCCCATCGTTCGCGCGGCGCTGATCTTCGCCGTCGCCCTCGCGCTGCTGGCCGGCGGCATGGCGCTCTGGCGCTTCAACTCGCCGACCCAACCAGCCGCGGTCAGCGGCGTGGCCAGAACCAGCGGCACGGCGCTGATCGGCGGCGACTTCGAGCTGGTCGATCAGACCGGCACGACGCGCAGACCGGCGGACTTCGCCGGCCGATTCATGCTGGTCTTCTTCGGCTTCACCTATTGCCCGGACGTCTGCCCGACCACGCTCTCGATCGTGACCCAGGCGCTCGACATCCTTGAGCAGCAGGACGCCGCGGCGGCGGCCAAGGTCGTGCCGCTCTTCATCACCGTCGACCCGGAGCGCGATACGGTCGCTGTGATGAAGGACTACGCGGCGCACTTCCACCCCGCGATGGTGGCGCTCACCGGCAGCGCCGAGCAGGTGGCGCAGGCGGCCAAGGCCTACCGCGTGTACTACGCCAAGGTCGAGGACGGCTCGGCCGAGGATTACCTCGTCGACCACTCCAGCTTCCTCTTCCTCATGGGCCCGGACGGCGACTACGTAGCCCACTTCACCCACGACGCCACGGCGGAAGAGATCGCCGACGCGCTGCGGAACTACGCCGGCGGATAGCAATCCTGCTGCACGGCTGCCTTGGGGTGCGCTGACCCGCGGCCCTGCCTCAGCCGCCGTGACCGAAATAGTCCCGGGCCAAAAGGAAGCGCGCCAGCCGCGCGGCTTCGGCGCAGAGCCGGCCGCGCTCGCCAGCGCCGACCATCACCGCGACTCCCGCCGTCAGACCATGGGCCGCCAACAGCTCGAGCAGCAGATCCGACCGCAGCTTACCGACGCGATGGTCGGCGATGACGCCGCCGCAGAGCGCATTGAGCTGCTCGACGACGCTGCGGGCCGCCTCCGCGTTGGCCTGGTTGGCCACGACGAAGACGCGGCAGTTGCGCAGCCGCGTCAGCCGCTCCACCACGCCCGGCAGGGGCTGGATGCGGCCTTGCGAGTCGGTCGTGATCCGATCGTGCCGGCTGGCGATCAAGGTGCCGAGGTCGAAGATCAGCGCCTTCGGCTGGGCGCCGCGGTCGAGCAGGATGGCGGTGTAATCGCGATAGCTGAGACCCAGCTCGGCGGCCCGGGCGGCGCGCCGCCGCACCACCTCGATCGGCGGCGCTCGCCAGGCCTTCTTGTGCGCCTGGCGCCAGCAATGGCTGGCCCAACCGTTCCGCGACTCGAGCGGTGGACCCTGATTGTGGCCGATCGGCGGCGGCCTCCAAGGGCCCTCGGCCCGATCGAGCGTCCGCCACCGCGGTGGTATCCTGGCCATGGCCGCGCCGCCGATCGTCCCGAGCTGCCGCACCGTATCGGGCCGGCGGGACGGCCCGCGGAGAAGGGGGGCGGCCCACAAGCCCTTGAAGCCACTATAAACTATGGCCCACATTGCGCGGCAAGCCCGGGCGGCAAAAGCCAGACTGAAGAGGTCCGCCAGAGGCCGCCGGCTTTCCTCGGGCGCAAGCTTCGGATAGAAGCAGAAGGGCGGACCGCCTATCTCAAGGCCTGCAACGACACACCAAGCGGGAACAAGCACAATGGCGGCGATCTCTACGGAAACGGTGGCTCCGATGCGGCCCCCTGCTGAGGTGGGCCGGGCCAAGGCGGGCCGGCCCAGCACGACCTCGGGCACGACCTCGGGCACGACCTCGAAGACGG